>CAMNYG010000273.1 GCA_946570335.1 uncultured Dietzia sp.
GCCCTCGCCGCCGCGTCCGTGACCCTGCTCGCCGTGCTCGCCGGATGCGGTGAGCCCGCCTCGGAGCAGGCGTCGGAGGTCGGCACCATCAGGACGGAGCCGATGTCCGCCCCGGAGCCCGAGTTGCCGCCCGTCGAGCCCGCCACCGCCGGCGACTGCCCGTACCTGTCGGCGGCCGAGGCCTCTGACCTGGGTGGCGCGCCGGTCACGTCGGTGCGGATCGACGAGAGTCTCGACCCGGCGGCCTGCTTCTTCTTCGGGGACGACGGCGCGGTGGTCTTCACCACCACCGTGCACACGGTCGACTCCCCCGAGCGGGCGGCGGAACTGGTCGCCGAGTCCGCGCCCACGGACCAGTCCGCGCAGATCACCGTCGAGGGCGGCTGGACCGGTGGGAGCACCGAGGCTCCCGGAGGATCCCTGGTGGTCCTGTCTCGCGGTGACCGGATTCTCGCCGTGCAGACGGCCTCCGCGGACGCGACCTCGGCGCAGCAGGTGGCCGAGGTCGTGGGGCCGCGCCTCAGTGCCTAGCTGTTCTGCTCATCCGGGCTCGGCGATCATCCCGAGGATGAGCTCGGCCATGCTGCGCGCCGTCATGGTGGTGGTCTGCACCTCTCCGAGCATCGCGGCCGTGACCGCCCCGTCGTGGAGCAGTGCGAGCCGGTCCGCCAGGTCCTCGATGTTGTCCGGGTCCTGCAGGCCCATCCCGGCGAGCTCGGAGCGCAGAGTGTCGGCCACCCACTTCCGCTGCTCGGCGACGGCCGCGCGGATGGCGTGCTCACCGTCTGTGGTGGGGCTGGGGAACTCGATGGCGGCGGCGATGTGGCACGAGCCGGGCGTGGCGGGCTCGACCCGCTCGCGGATGATGTCGAACAGCGCCAGGACGCGGCCCCGGGCATCGGGGGAGAGGTCGGCGCGGCGACGCCACAGTTCCCGGTCGCGCTCGGCCACGGCGCGCAGGTACGCCACCACGAGCTCGTCCTTGGAGCCGTACGTGTTGTAGAGGCTGGCCTTGGCCACGCCCGCCTCGCGCAGGATCCGGTCGATGCCCACGGCTCTGATGCCGTCGCTGGAGAACAGACGGGTCGACGTGGCCAGCAGCCGCTCCCGCGGCCCGGGCTTGGTCGACCTGGTTCTCGTCACGGGGTACAGACTATCGGCTGGGAGCGCCGACACCACGGGGCCGGTGCCGCGTCGAGCGGACACGGGCCCCGTGGTGTCGAGAAGTGAGCGCTCGGGATGAGCGTCGCGCCGGGCGATCAGGCCGGCGGCTGGTCCTCGCCGGGCGTGTCGTTCGACCCGCCGGTGAGGAAGTCGTTCGCCTTCTCCTGCACCTTGTCGGTGTGCTGGGCGTGCTTGCCGCCGGTCTTCTCGTCGAACATGTCGCCGGCCTTGTCGATGCCGGACTTCACCTTGTCCGGGTTCTTACCCGCGAACTCTTTGGCCTTGTCCAGAAAACCCATGTCGTGGTCCCTTCATTTGTCGAGGATGTCGGCCCGGCCCCGGTTCGAGGCCGGGCCGTTTCTGACGAGGGGTGCGAGGGTTGGGCGTCAGACCTTGGTGCCCCGGCGGCCCATCACAGCCGAGACGATCCAGATGACGATGGCGGCACCGATGATGGCGGCGATGAGGGTGACGAACCAGTTGCCCTTACCGACCTCGAGTTCGACGCCTGGGATGAGCGAGACGAGGAAAGACACAAGCAGTGCGCCGATGATTCCGGACGCAATATTAGCGATGGCGCCCATCTGGGCGTCCTTACCCATGAACTTCGAGGCGATCCAGCCGGCCAGGGCGCCGATCACGATCCACATGATGATGGTCCACATGGTGGTGGTCCTTTCCCGAGAGTCATACTCGGCCCGCGTTGGGCCGCGTATTCAGGAGAACATGCCGGGGGGCTTCGTGCTTCCGCACCGCCGGAACGTGCGGTTAAACGTCGCTCACCTGTTACCTCGCCGTGTCCGGCTCGTGCGACGGGGCTTCGGCGACGGGGGCTCAGGCGAGGTCGGCCGCGTCCGGGTTCTTCTCGATGTACCGCGCGACGAACGAGCAGGTCGGGCGTACGCGCAGGCCGTCCCGTCTGGTGGCCTGCAGTGCCTCGCCGATCATCCGCCCGGCCAGGCCGCGACCGCCGAACTCCGGATCGACGACGGTGTGAGGAAAGGTGCGCACGCCGGCGGCACCGCCGGTCCCCGGCTCGTCCTGATAGTCGGCGTACCCGGCCACCACGTCGTCGACCAGGATCTCGAAGCGCCCGGCGACCCGGTCGTCTCGGACCTGGATCGCCTCGCCCGCCGTGCCGGGTGTCGTGTCTCCGTCGCTCACGCGTGCGCCTCCGGGCGCACGACCATGACGGGGCACGGGGCGGCCTGCAGGAGGGCGCGGGAGGTGGAGCCCAGGAGCATGCCGGTGAATCCGCCGCGCCCGTGGGAGCCGACGACGACGAGCTGTGCGCCCTCGGACTGCTCGACGAGAGCCCGGACCGCGCGATCGCGCGTGACATGACGGGTCACCTTCACGTCGGGGTAGCGGTCCGCGAAGCCTGCCAGCCGTTCGGCGAGCGTCTGTTGCTGCTGCTCCTCGAGCTGGCTCCAGTCGTCATCCGTGAGGGCGATCCCGGCGGCCGCGGCCTGGACCTGCGGGTCCATCCAGGTGTGCACGGCGATGAGCTCGGCGCCGCGGGCCGAGGCCTCGGCGAACGCCCAGTCGGTGGCCTTGGCGCTGATCTCGGAGCCGTCGCTGCCCACCACGACGGGGCCGGTGCTGTCCGGACTGTCGGTGTCCGTGCGGGTCACCACGACGGGGCAGAACGCGTGGCTGGCCACCGCCGCGGAGACCGAGCCCAGCACCATGCCCTTGATGCCGCCGAGGCCGCGTGAGCCCAGGACGATCAGCTTGGCCTTGCGGGAGTAGTCGATGAGCACCTGTGCCGGATTGCCCTCGACCACGGCGTGGCCGACCTGGATCTCCGGGGCGACCTTGAGCGCGGTGGCCTTGGCGCTCTCGATGATCGGCAGGCATTCGCGCTCGAGCTCGTCGTACACGGGCTGGGGCGGCACCATGCCCTCGGCGAACATGGCCGCCGGCATCGTGTAACTGGTGACGAGCAGGAGCGGGATGCGACGGGTGGCGGCGGTGTGGGCGGCGTAGGCGACGGCGCCGGTGGACGCGGCTGAGCCGTCGACACCGACGACGACGGTGTTCTCGAGGGAAGCCATGCCCGCAGGCTACCGCCGCCGCCGGTTTATGGACACCGCTTTACGAAGACTCCCCGAACGGGGGTCAGGCGACCTCGGGGAACGGGGCATTCGGCGGGTAGGCGAGGTTGAAGCTGCCCTGGAAGGCCGGCAGGATCGCGCGGCCGGGGCCGAACAGGAAGAAGTCGACGACGGCGTCGATCATGGTTACTCCTGGTGCTGAAGTGGCAATTGGGGCGCAGGTGAGTGTAGCGCACCGTTTAGGCT
>CAMNYG010000274.1 GCA_946570335.1 uncultured Dietzia sp.
GGATGGGGCGGGTGACGCCCCCAGGCTGGGTGGTGGGGAGCGGCCAGTGGCGGACCTTGACGGTGACGCCGGTGACGGCGGCGGCCGCGAGGAACGGGGTGGCGTTGGACAGGTCCGGCTCGACGGTCCTGTCCACCACGGCGACCGGGCCCGGGGCGACCCGCCACGAAGACCCGGTGGGCTGCTCGACCGTCACGCCCGACTCGCGCAGCATCTCCAGCGTCATCTCGATGTGCGGCCCCGACGGCACGGGCGTGGCGGCGGTGTGGACCACCTCGACACCCTCGTCGAACCGGGCCGCGGACAGCAGCATGCCGGAGACGAACTGCGAGGAGGCGGAGGCGTCCATCTCGACGCGGCCGCCCTTCAGTCTCCCGGCGCCGGTGACGGTGAACGGGAGGCTGTTGCCCTCGATGTCGGCGCCGAGCGCGCGCAGGGCGTCCAACACGGTGGACTGCGGGCGAACTCGGGCCGCCGGGTCGCCGTCGAAGGTCGACGTTCCCGTCGCGAGCGCGGCCAGCGGGGGGACGAAGCGCATCACGGTGCCGGCCAGGCCGCAGTCGATGTGGGCGCCACGCAGCTCGCCGGGGGTGATCACGAGCTCGGTGTCGCCCGCGGCGAGCGGGGCGTCCGGGCCCTCGATCCGCGCGCCCAACGCCTGCAGTGCGGAGATCATGAGGTCGGTGTCCCGGCTGCGCAGCGCGCCGGTCAGCCGGGAGGGGCCGTCGGCCAGGGCCGCGAGCACGAGGGCGCGGTTGGTCAGCGACTTGGATCCGGGGACCGCGACCTCGGCGTCGAGGGGGGCGGCGGCGACAGGGGCATTCCAATGACTCACCTGGCCATTGTCGCCCATCGATGCCGGTTGCGGCCGAGCCGGGCCGCGCCGGGTGCGAGGATGGGCGGTATGTGTGGACGGTTCTCCCTCTCCTCGGACCCGGCCCGGCTCGCTCTGGAGCTGGACGCGATCGACGAGGCCTCCGCGCCGCCTCCCGGACTGGTACCCGCAGAGGGGCCGCGCTCACCCCGGTTCAACATCGCGCCCAGCACCACGATCCCGGTCCTCGCCCTGGGCGTCCCGGGCGTCCCGCACGAGCGCTACACCGGGACGGAAACGGGGCCCGGAGCCCCGGCCGCAGCGTCGGAGTCGCCGCCGCAGCGGGTGATCCGGGCGATGCGCTGGGGTCTGGTGCCGTCCTGGGCACGCGACGCGCAGAAGCTGCCCAACCTGTTCAACGCGCGGGTCGAGACGGCCTTCGAGAAGCCCTCGTTCCGGTCGGCGGTCAAACGCCGGCACTGCGTGATCCCTATGGACGGCTGGTACGAGTGGGCGTCGGGCGAGCCCACGTCCTCCGGCGGCAGAGCCGGAGGAAAGCAGCCGTTCCACATGAGCATGCCCGGCGACCAGGGGTTGCTCATGGCCGGACTGTGGGAGGCCCGTCGCGATCCGGAGGACGAGTCCATCACCCAGCTGTCCTGCACGATGCTCACCACCGAGGCGCTCGGTCCGCTGCGGCGGGTGCACGAGCGGATGCCGCTGGTGGTGTCACCGGAGGTCCTCGGTGACTGGCTTGACCCGGACGTGATCGGCGACCCGCGCGCGCTGGTCGATGGTGTGGGTGACGACTTGGCGAAGTGGGCCGAGACGGTGGAGATCCATCCTGTGTCGCGGGCGGTCTCCAACGTCCGCAACGACGGCCCCGAGCTGGTGCGTCCCGTCGATCTGAACGAGGGCATGCTCTTCTGAGCGGAGCTCGTCTCGTGGGCCGAGCTCGTCGTGTGGGCGCAGGTTCCGCTTCCGTGGCCTGCCCTGCCGCCCCTCACCTGGCGTGGTCGGCGGTGAGGGGTGCGGTGACCGCGTCGGTGAGGGCCACCAGGTCTGCTCCGGCCAGCTCGATTTCCCAGCCTCGCCTGCCCGCGCTGCACAGCACGGTCGGATGGACGAGTGCCGAGGCGTCGACCACGGTCGCCAGGGGACGCTTCTGGCCCAGGGGAGACACTCCGCCCACCACGTAGCCGGTGGTCCTTTCCGCCAGCTCGACCGGCGCGAGAGCGGCCTTGGAGCATCCGAGCGCGGCCGCCGCGGCCTTGAGGTCGAGCGAGTTCGTCACGGGCAGGACCTCGACCGCCAGGGTCAGCCGCGAACCGGCGGGCGGCCGGGTCGTCTCCAGAATCAGCGTTTTGAACACCCGGGCGGCGTCCACGCCCAGTCTCTCGCCCATCACGCGGGCGGCTTCGTCGCCGAAGTCGCTGCCGGTCGCCTCGTAGGAGTGCACCGTGTGTTCGACCCCGGACGCCTGTACTGCGGCGATCGCGGGGGTCGCGGCGGCGCGGTTCCGTCCCTTGTTCCTGGCCACGGGTCGAGCCTAGTCACGTGATTCTCCGGAGGCGGCGGTGCCGGCACGCACCTGGCGCGACAGCGGCACGGAATACGGGAGTCATGTGGGGGCGTTGATCTAGATCGAGAGCCCGGGGGTGGAGCCCGGGTACGGGAAGGAGGGTGCGATGCGGACCACGGTTCTCGACGCCCCCGGCGTGCGACTAGACTCCGAGAGACCAACAGGTGAGGAGTTCCGGTTGCCGATCGAGTTGCAGCCCGACGAGGCAGACCAGCGCGCCGAGCAGTTCGAGGAACTGGCCATGCCTCTCCTCGACCAGCTCTACGGCGCGGCGCTGCGGATGACCAGGAACCCGGCCGATGCCGAGGATCTGGTCCAGGAGGCCTACGCCAAGGCCTTCGCGGGGTTCCACTCGTTCAAGCAGGGCACGAACTTCCGCGCGTGGATGCATCGCATCCTGACCAACGCGTACATCAACCACTACCGCAAGCGTCAGCGCCAGCCGGCCCAGTATCCGACCGATGAGATCACGGACTGGCAGCTCGCGGCGGCCGCCGAGCACACCTCCACCGGCCTTCGCTCTGCGGAGGTCGAGGCGATGGAGCTACTGCCGGACGACGAGATCCGTGCGGCTCTGGCCGAACTGCCCGAGGATTTCCGGATGGCGGTGTATTACGCCGACGTCATGGATCTGCCCTACAAGGAGATCGCCGAGATCATGGACACCCCGCTGGGGACCGTGATGTCGCGACTTCACCGTGGTCGTAAGCAGCTCCGCGAGCTGCTGCGTGATGTGGCCGCCGACCGAGGCTACGGACGCGATCGCAAGGAGGGGGAGAAGTGATGAGGGAGCATGATCCCCGCCTCGACGAGATCGACTGCCAGGCCGCCCTGCGTGACCTATCCCTGCTCGTCGATCTCGAGTGCGACGACGCGTGTCGCTCGCGACTGGAGCACCATCTGGCAGGATGCCCCGACTGCCGCGAGATGTTCCTCTCGGAGCGCAGGCTCAAGGCGAAACTGTCCAGGTCGTGCTGCGAGAAGGCCCCCAAGGGTCTTCGTGAACGACTCATGGTGGAGATCCGCCGGACGACCGTCACCACGACCGACGCGGACGGGACCAC
>CAMNYG010000275.1 GCA_946570335.1 uncultured Dietzia sp.
CCGTCCGCGCAGCGCGAGCACCGTGGCGATCGCGGCCATGAGCACGACCGTGCCGGCGGCCAGACCCGTGTAGAGGGTGTATGTGCTGGCCGAGGCGGCGAGGAACAGCATGGTGGCAACCGTGGCGCCGATGCCGCCCGGTCGTGTGAGCGGGCCGGGCGGCGCAGGGCGGGAGGGGTCGGCGGAGTGGCCGGTGACGGTGGGGTTGACGGCGTGCCAGGCCAGGATCAGCACCGGCGGGATGAAGAGTGCCACCACGGCGCCGTAGGGTTCCGGGCTGCCGTAGGTGAGCATCATGGCGGTGGAGACCAGACCGACGACGGCGCCCAGGTCGGTGCGGAGCAGGCGGGTCCACAGCACGGTGACCAGCGCGGCGGCCACGCCCAGCGAGAGGATCGACCAGGGTTTGAACGCGGCCCAGCCCTCGAGGCCGGCGAGGTTGGCGAAGCGCCCGCCGAGCCAGAACCAGCCGGACGGGTAGAACGACGGCAGGTCGGCGTACGCCATGTCGGGCAACCCGAGCGACGTGGCGGACCGGCTGAGGAACTGAGTGCGGAACTCCTGGTCGACGCTCACCCCGTGCAGGTAGAGGCGGGAGGCGGCCAGCGGGATGCCCAGGGTGGTGGCCACCAGCAGGGCCGACCCGGTGGGTGCCGCGAGCTTGCCCAGACGGACCAGCACGACTCTTCTGCCCGGCTTCTCGCCCGCCCGCGCGGCCAGGATGCCCAACACCACCAGTGCGACCGCCGCGGTCTGCCCGACGACGGTCAGGGCGCGCAGGACGTTGGAGTTGCCGTATGCGGGGAACGCCACGAGCGAGAACCCGACGAGGACGACGGCGGTGACGACAGCGGCGAGGAGTGTCGCCGCCCCCGCCAAGCCGAGGCCCCGGAGCGCCACCCGCATGCTCAGAAGGGGAGCTTGCGGAAGATCGGTCGGGGCACGTGGGTGAGCACAGCCATGACCCCGCCGAACGCGGCCGGGGCGAAGACCGCGCCCTTGTCGCGTCCCGAGTTCTTGACCGCGATCCGGGCCACCTCGTCCTTGTTGATGGTCAGCGGCGCCTCGTCGACGTGCGCGGACATGCGGGTACGCACCTGGCCGGGCCGGATGACCAGCACGTCCACCCCGTGCTCGGACAGGGCGTAGCCGAGACCGGTGTAGAAGGAGTCCAGGCCGGCCTTGGTGGAGCCGTAGACGAAGTTCGACCGGCGCGCGCGCAGTCCGGCGGCCGAGCTCATGGCGATGATCCGACCGTAGCCCTGGGCCTTCATGCGCTCGGCGAGCAGGACGCCCACCGAGACGGCCCCGGTGTAGTTGATCTGCGCGATCTGGACCGCCTTGCGCTGATCGGTCCAGAGTTCTTCGTTCTCTCCCAGTAGCCCGAACGCGACGATCGCCACGTCCACGTCGCCACCGGCGAAGATCTGCTCGAACGTGGCCGGGTGGGTGTCGGTGGCCGCGGCGTCGAAGTCCACGACCTCGACGGCGGTCGCGCCGGCCGCCGTCATCTCGGCCTTCGCGTCCTCGACGGCCGGGTCACCCGGCAGGCACGCCAGGATCACGCGCATCGGCCCCTTGGAGAGGTACTCGGCACAGATGGCCAGGCCGATCTCGGAGGTGCCCCCGAGAAGGAGCAGTGTCTGTGGGACGCCGACGGCATTGATCATGGGCGGCAGTCTACCGGCGGACCCGGACACCGCCCCGCCCGTGTGTCGAGCGTCGCGAAGACCCGTGTCGCGGGCCACCGCCAGACGAGCTCGACGGGAGTGGGTCGGCTCGCCCGGCCGGCGTCAGAGGAGCTCGAGACGCCGGCCCATGTCGGAGACGAACACCCCGTTGGGGTCGATCCGCCGTCGCGTGGAGATCCAGCCGTCGATCTCCGGGTACATGGCGTGGAACCGCTCGGCCGGGACGCGGGAGTCCTTGGCCGTGTACAGGCGCCCGCCCATCGACATGACCTTCGCGTCGAGGTGGTCGACGAACGCGCCCAGCCGGTCGTTGATCGGGAAGTCCACGCACACGTTCCACCCCTCCATCGGGAAGGACAGCGGAGCCTGGTTGCCGGGGCCGAACAGCTTGAACACGTTGAGGAAGGAGTACTGGCCGGAGCGCTGGATGTCCCCGATGATCTCCTTGAACCCGTCGACCGCGCCGGGCGGGACGATGAACTGGTACTGCAGAAAACCCGCAGGCCCCATGGCCCGATTCCACTCTCCGAACAGGTCGAGCATGTGGTAGAACTGCGGCAACGTCTTGATCTTGTTCCGGCGCGTCCCGCCCAGGCGGTAGTACGCCTCCCCCACCAGGCTGAAGGACCACTTGTTGGCCAGCCCGTTGGGGAAGATGTCCGGGAACGTCAGCAGCGGCTTGGCGTTCATCGTCAGCGGGTTCTTCGCGAGCTCGGGCGCGTACTCCTCGAGCTGCGCCAGCGTGGCCAGGCTGCCGCGGGACACCGCAGCGCGGCCGAGCTTCGGCGGCGCACTGATCGCGTCGAACCAGGCCGAGGAGTAGGTGTACTTCGACTCGGAACCGTCGGTGTGTAGAGCGATCGTCTCGTCGAGCGAGCCCGTCTGGTCGTCGTCGGCGAGGAAGAACGCCGTCTCCGTGCGCGTCATGGCGATCCACACCTTGAGCACGATGCCCGTGAGGCCGTTGCCGCCGACCGTCGCCCAGAAGAGACTGCCGTCCTCGTCGTCGTCGGTCCCGCCCGGCTCCAACGTCAACACCCGCCCGTCCGCCACGAGCAGCTCCATCCGCGTGACGTGGTTGCCGAACGACCCGGCGGAGTGGTGGTTCTTGCCGTGGATGTCGTGCCCGATCGCCCCGCCGACCGTCACCTGACGCGTACCCGGCAGCACCGGGACCCACAGGCCGAACGGCAGGGCGGCGCGCATGAGCTGGTCGAGGTTCACGCCGGCGTCGACCACGGCCAGTGCCTTCTCGGCGTTGAGCTCGTGGATGCGGTTGAACCGGCTCAAATCCAGCACGAGCCCGCCCGAGTTCTGGGCCGAGTCCCCGTACGAGCGGCCGAGCCCACGGGCGATCACGCCGCGGCGCAGGTGATCCGGCGACGAGGCGTTGGCGTCGTTGACCGTCGCGACCGCGGCCGATATCTCGTCGACCGACCGCGGGGTGAGCACGTGACTCAACGCGGGCGCGGTGCGTCCCCAGCCGGTGAGGCGCTTGAGTTCGGTGTCCAGGGTGGACTGGTCGCTTCGGGAGTTCTGGGCGGTGCTCACGTAGAAGAGGCTACCGCCACGGCGGCCCGGGCTCGTCTACATGTGGGGCCTGATTCGTCCACACGTCGGCCGGGAGCGGACAGCGCAGGCGCTCCCCACGATGAACGCGCGCCCCCGCCGAAGCGCGCGCGGGAGTTCACGGAGAGGAGCGCCTGGCTCCGGACCGCGCATCCGCGCGCGCGGATGTCGACCTGATCATGTGCTGCCCG
>CAMNYG010000276.1 GCA_946570335.1 uncultured Dietzia sp.
GGCGGGACGACCGGCGGAGACACCGGCTCGCTGGGCAGCCTGGCCCTGCTCAACGACGCCGGAGTGATCCCCGAGGGCCCGATGCGCACGATCGTGGACCTGCTCTCCGGCCTGACCCCCGGCACCGGCTCGATCATCGACGGGATGAACGAGACGGTGCCCAATCCCGAGCCGCAGACCCGCGACGGTCTCCGGGCCGCGCAGACTCCGAGCCCCGACGGCCCGGTCGTGGGAGGCACCGGCTACATGGTGGGCGTCCCCGGCGGCGTGCTCGAATGCTCCACCGGGTTCAACGGCGAGCTGGGCGGCAAGCCCGTCGTCGTCACCGCCGCCCACTGCGCGGGCGAGGACGGCGCCCGCGCCGCCTTTGCCGACGGCGAGGAGTTCGGCACCATGACCCGCACCACGCGCGAGGGGATCGACACCGCCCTCATCTCCGTGGACGAGCAGTTCGCCGACCGCTTCGCGAACAACCTGGTCGGCACCGACCGCGACGCCACGCAGGCGATCATCGGCACCGCCCGGCCCGTCGTGGGACAGAAGGCCTGCAAGACCGGCTTCCGCACCGGCTTCTCCTGCGGCACCATCTCGGAGGTCGACACCAACATCGACGTGGCCGGCTCGCGCGTGATCGAGGGCGCCTTCACCGTGGACCTGTGCGCCCTGCCCGGGGACAGCGGCGGCGTCGTGTTCTCCGGCGACCGCGCCCTGGGCATCTCCAGCGCATCGAACGTGGCGGACACCGGGACCTGCGCCAATGCCCAGACCGTGGCGGAGGCCGCGGGCTTCACCCCGCGCCTGTCGGCGGTCCCGGTCGACGACGTGCTCGCCGCACACCCCGGACTGTCGCTGCGAACCACGTGACGCCGCGCTAGACGGACATCGGCCACGCGGGCCCCGTCCGCGGGTGGGGAACTCCCAGGTTAGGGAGACCTCAACTCGTGGAACGGGGCCCGCGTGGCATACCTTTGACCCCAACACTGTCGACGGGCGCCCATAGACTATGTGCGGTGTCCGTACGTCGAGAAGTGCGACGAAAGGCCTCGAACCATGTCACCCGTGACAATCACTCTCGGGACGATAGGCGTCCTGCTCAGCCTGTTCTGTTGGGCCTCCTTCATCGGCGGGGTAACCCGGATGGTGCGCAGCATCATGCTCGGCCAGAAGGACGGCTTCAATCGATTCGGGCCGGTCTTCGCCCGCCTGAAGAACGTCATCGTCGAGGTGGCCGCCCACACGCGGATGGCGCGCAAACGCTCGGTGGGCTTCTTCCACTGGTTCGTCATGGTGGGCTTCCTGCTGGGCTCGATCGTCTGGTTCGAGGCCTACATCCAGACGTTCAACCCGCGTGGCGGCTGGCCGTGGCTGTCGGACCAGGTCTGGTACCACGGCATCGACGAGTTCCTGGGCCTGGGCACCGTCATCGGCATCCTGGTGCTGATCATCATCCGCCAGGTCAACCAGCGTAGGAGCCTCAACCGGTTCACCGGCTCGGACCGCAAGGCCGCCTACTTCGTCGAGGCCGTCGTCCTCCTCGAGGGCCTGGGCATGATCTTCGTCAAGGCCGGCAAGCTCGCCCTGCTCCGCGCCGACGGCCACGACTTCGACTGGAGCACCGACTGGGTCACCGGACCGCTGTCGACGATCCTGCCCGCCAACGAGCTCATGGTCTCGATCTTCGCGCTGATCAAGCTGCTCACCGGCATGATCTGGCTGTACGTCGTGGGCCGCAACATCACCTGGGGCGTCGCCTGGCACCGCTTCTCGGCGTTCTTCAACATCTACTTCAAGCGTGAGGCCGACGGCAGCACCGCGCTCGGCGCCCTCAAGCCCATGACCATGGACGGCGAAGCGCTGACCATGGAGAAGGTCGAGGCCAAGACAGAGGCCGACGAGGACTTCGAGCCGATCCTGGGCGCCGGAGCCATCGAGGACTTCTCGTGGAAGGGCTGGCTGGACTTCTCCACCTGTACCGAGTGTGGACGCTGCCAGGAGCAGTGCCCCGCCTGGAACACCGGTAAGCCGCTGAGCCCCAAGCTCATGATGATGGCGCTGCGCGACCACGGTGCCGCCAAGGCCCCGTACCTGCTCGCCGGCGGCAAGACCACCATGGGAGAAGAGACCGGTCTGGTCGACGCCGAGGGCAACCCGGACGAGGCCAAGCTCGCCAAGATCCCCGAGGCCGCCCGCATCGAGGCCCAGCGTCCGCTGGTCGGCCACACCACGGCCGACGTCTCCGAGGACCCGACCCTGGCCGGCATCATCGACCCGGAGGCCCTGTGGTCCTGCACCACCTGTGGCGCCTGTGTCGAGCAGTGCCCCGTGGACATCGAGCACGTCGACCACTTCGTGGACATGCGCCGTTACCAGGTGCTCATCGAGTCGGAGTTCCCCACCGAGCTCGCGGGCCTGTTCAAGAACCTCGAGAACAAGGGCAACCCGTGGGGCCAGAACAACTCGGGCCGCGACGACTGGATGAAGACGCTCGACTTCGACATCCCGGTCATCGGCTCGGACATCGAGGACTTCTCGGACACCGAGTACCTGTTCTGGGTGGGTTGTGCCGGGGCGTTCGAGGACCGCGCCAAGAAGACGACGCAGGCCGTGGCGACGCTGCTGCACACCGCCGGTGTGAAGTTCGCGGTGCTGGGACAGGGCGAGACCTGTACCGGCGACTCGGCCCGTCGTGCCGGCAACGAGTTCCTGTTCCAGATGCTCGCGGAGCAGAACATCGAGACGATGAACAACGCCTTCGACGGCGTGCCCACCGCGCAGCGCAAGGTCGTCGTGACCTGTGCCCACTGCCTCAACGCCCTCAAGAACGAGTACGGCGAGCTGGGGGGCGACTACCAGGTCGTCCACCACACCCAGCTGCTCAACCGCCTCGTGCGGGACAAGCGCCTCGTGCCGGTCGCCCCGATCGAGGGCAACGTGACCTACCACGACCCGTGCTACCTCGGACGCCACAACCAGGTGTACGAGGCACCGCGTGAGCTCATGGACGGCTCGGGCGTCACCCTCAAGGAGATGCCCCGTCACGGGCAGCGCTCCATGTGCTGTGGCGCCGGTGGTGCCCGCATGTGGATGGAGGAGACGATCGGCAAGCGCATCAACATCGACCGTGTCGACGAGGCGCTGACCACCGACCCCAAGAAGATCGCCACGGGCTGCCCCTTCTGCCGCGTGATGCTCTCGGACGGCGCCACCGCGCAGACCGACGGCACCGAGCTCGAGGGCCAGGTCGAGGTCGTGGACGTGGCCCAGCTGCTGCTGGAGTCCGTCAGCCGTGACGGCGGCCTGCCGGAGGCCCGCGAGCCCTCCTGGATCGAGAAGCCGCGCCGCGAGAAGACCGCTGCGCAGAAGGAGGCCGAGCAGGCCGAGCGCGACTCCCGCCTCGTCTTCAACACCGGCGCGAGCGCCGGACAGACCGTCTTCCACGTGCA
>CAMNYG010000277.1 GCA_946570335.1 uncultured Dietzia sp.
CGCGCGGGGCCTGCTCTCCGCCCCCAGCGGCGGTCCGCGAGGGAGCGCGGGCCCGGGAGGGGAGCCCGAGGGCGGCCCACGGGATGGGGTGGCCGGCCGTCGATCCGGATCCGGTGCGCCTCACCTCGGGATGCGCATGTCCCCGGGGAGGTCAGTCCTCGGTGCTCTGCTCGTCGGCGGAGTCGCTCTCGCCCTCTTCGTCCTCGCCGGTGCCGAAGAACTCGCTGGTGTCGACGACGTTGCCCTCGGAGTCCTTGACCGAGACCTTCTCGATCACGTCGGCGAGGGCCTTGGACCGGCGCACGTCGGCGAACAGCGAGCCGAGCTGGCCGGCACCCTGGATCTGCTGGATGAACTGGTTCGGGTCCATGCCGTAGCGCTGGGCCTGGAACATGATGTGCTGCATCAGCTCGTCCTGGGAGACCTCGGTGGAGGCCTCCTCGGCGATAGCGTCCAGCAGCAGCTGGCTGCGGATGGCGCGGGCTGCACCCTCGCGGGTCTCGGCTTCGAAAGTCTCGCGGTCGGTGCCCTCGGCGGCCAGCGCCTGGTCGAGGATCGAGGCGTCGCCACCGAACTGGTCGATGAGCTGGTGCATCTGGGCGTGCGCCTCGGACTCCACGACCTTCTCCGGGGTCGGGATGTCGGTGGCTTCGAGCAGCGCCTCGAGGACCTTGTCGCGGATCTCCCCTGCGAGGCCGGCCTTGGCCTGCTGGGCGACCTTCTCGACCAGGTCGGCGCGCAGCTCCTCCAGGGTGTCGAACTCACTCGCCATCTGGGCGAACTCGTCGTCGGCCTCGGGCAGCTCACGCTCCTTGACGGACTGGACGGTCACGGTGATGACCGCGTCCTTTCCGGCGTGCTCACCAGCGACGAGGGACGAGGTGAACTCCTTGGACTCGCCGGCCTTGAGGCCTTCGGCGGCGTCGTCGAGTCCCTCGACGAGGGTGCCCGAGCCGAGCTCGTAGGACAGCCCCTCGGTCGAGGCGTCCTCGACCGGCTCACCGTCGACGGTGGCGGCCAGGTCGACCGACAGGAAGTCGCCCTTGGTGGCACCGCGCTCGACGCCCTTGAGAGTGCCGAACCGGGCACGCAGGTTGTCGAGCTCGGCGTCGACGGCGGCGTCGTCGGTCTTCGGGGCCTCGACGGTGACCTCGATCTCCTCGAACGTCGGCAGCGTGATCTCCGGCCGGACGTCGACCTCGGCGGTGAACTCCACCACGTCGTTGTCCTCGAGCTTGGTCACCTCGATCTCCGGCTGCGTCATGACCTTGAGGTCGTTCTCCTCGACCGCGGCCGAGTAGCGCGAGGGGATCATGTCGTTGATGACCTGCTCGAGAACGGCCGGCCGACCGATCCGCGCCTCGAGAAGCCGTGCCGGGGCCTTGCCCCGACGGAAGCCGGGGATGTTGACCTGCCCGGCCAGCGCCTTGTACGCCTTGTCGAAATCCGGTTCGAGCTCCGCGAACGGCACCTCGACGGTGACCTTGACCCGGGTCGGGTTCAGCTGCTCGACAGTGCTCTTCACGGTGATGTTCTCCTAGAAAGTCTTGTGGTGTTTCGTGCCGGAAGTCCGCTGGTCGGGATGACAGGATTCGAACCTGCGACCCTCCGCTCCCAAAGCGGATGCGCTACCAAGCTGCGCCACATCCCGGTGAGTCGCGCGGTCGGCCACCCCACGCCACACGCGGAGAACCTGCCGAACCGCCAAACCAACTCGCCCAGTGTACGACAGGCCACCCGGGGCGCCGATTCCGCGTTGACGGGGTGGGAGTTGGGGGCAGCGCGACTGTCCGGTAGTCTTGGCGGAGCGCGAGCAAGACGAGGGATGAACATCCTGGTCAGGGCTCGAATGCGGGTGTAGCTTAATGGTAAAGCCCTTGCCTTCCAAGCAAGATACGCGGGTTCGATTCCCGTCACCCGCTCCACCTGAAGAACAACTTCCGACCTGCGGGGCACCCTCTGACCAGAGGGTGCCCCGCAGTCGTCTCCCCGGGCTCGTGTAGCCGTGGCTGTAGCCGACGCGCCGGCTCAGGACGCCTGGCAGTTCGGGCACCAGAAGAGCGTGCGGGCCTCCACCGTCTGCCGCGCGATCTCGGTCCCGCAGACCCGGCACTGCCAGCCGTCGCGTTGGTAGACGTAGTTGCGCGGCCTGTCGGCGCCGCGTCTCGGGAGGTCGCCGTGGTCATGGGCCGGCCGGATCGTGTGGATCGCACCGGTATCGACACCGACGGCCATCAGTGCGACCAGGTCGTCCCAGATCGCGCGGAAGTCCTCCTCACGCATCCGGTCGCCCGGAGTGAAGGGATCGAGTCCCGCCCGGAACAGCACCTCGGCGCGGTAGACGTTGCCCACGCCGGCGAGCACCTTCTGGTCCATGAGCAACGCGCCGATCGTCCGGCTGCTGCGCCGGATCCGGTCCCACGCCCGGTCGGGATCGGCGGCCGGATCGAGGGGGTCGGGGCCCAGCCGGCCACGCACCCCGTCCACATCCGCCTCGGCGATCACCTCGCAGCGGGTCGGTCCACGGAGATCGATCACCCGACGCAGGAAGCCGCCCTCGCCGTCGTCCTCGTCGTCGTCCGGCACCGAACCGACGCGCATCCGGACCTGACCGACGGGCGCGGGCACTTTCTGCCCCTGCGGCACGAGATGGGTGTCGAAGAAGCCGTAGAGCCCCAGGTGGATGTGGACCGCCAGGCCACCCTCGTAGTGGTGGAACAGGTGCTTGCCAGTCGCCGTGGCACGGTCGAAATACCGTCCGTCGACGACGACGTGGTCGACGAATCGCCCCTGCGGGCTGGACACACGGACGGGCCCGCCTGCGAAGTACTCGGTGTGCAGGCGGGCCAGTCGGTGGAGGGTGTGCCCCTCAGGCATCGGGCGTCTCGGTCACTCGGTCGTTCGGCTCCGGGGTTTCAGGCCCCGGGGACCGGCGGCGCCTGGTGAGTGCGCTCGTATTCGGCGAGGATGTCGATCCGGCGCTGATGACGTTCGGCGCCTGACCACTGCTGGTCGAGGAACGCGTCGACGATCGCGAGCGCCTCCTCGCGGGAGTGCATGCGTCCGCCGATGCCGATCAGCTGCGCGTTGTTGTGCTCACGGGCCAGGCGTGCGGTCTCGACGCTCCAGGCCAGGGCGCAGCGGGCGCCGGGGACCTTGTTCGCGGCGATCTGCTCGCCGTTGCCCGAACCGCCCAGCACGATCCCCAGACTGCCCGGATCGGCGACGACTTTCGCCGCGGCGTCGATGCAGAAGGCCGGGTAGTCGTCCTCGGCGTCGTAGGTGTGAGCGCCACAGTCGACGACCTCGTGACCATTGGCCTCGAGGTGCTCGGCGATGGCGTTCTTGGTCTCGAAGCCGGCGTGGTCCGCTCCCAGGTAGATGCGCATGCGGACGATTCTGCCACGTGCTGCTGGGGCCCGGCCGCGGCGGGGTGC
>CAMNYG010000278.1 GCA_946570335.1 uncultured Dietzia sp.
TTCCCCGCCCTGCCGACGACGCCTCCGAGTCGGCCGCGGCATCCGACCCCGCCGATGACACCCGTGACGGCGACTCCCCCGCTCGTGACAGCGACGCCGGTGAGCGCGCGCCCGCCCTGTCCCGTGCGCGCGCCACCGAGATCACACGCGTGGACCGGGAGCGGCTCGGGGACGGCGCCGACGGGCGTGGAGCCGCGGCGCGTCGGCGGACCCGGCTGGACCTGGATCCGGTGGGCATCGTGCTGCTCGGTGTGGCCGTGTTGTCGCTCATGCTGCCGTTCCTGGCCCGTGGCGCAAGTCCCGTCTACTGGGCGCTCGTGCCCGTCGGGCTGGCCGTGATGGCGGTGTTCGTGTGGTGGGAACGCCGCTATGAGCGCATCGGCCGTGAGCCGCTGGTCAATCTGGGGATCTTCCGCGACGCGGCGTTCCGAAACGGAATGGTGATCGTGTCCGTCTACTTCGTGGGCGGCACGAGCCTGTGGATCGTCATGCCGATCTATCTGCAGTTCCATCTCGGATACTCGCCCATCGACTCGGCATACGTGAGCTTGCCCGCGTCGATCTGTGCGGCCGTGTCGGCGCAGGTCGCCGGGCGGTTCGTGCTGCAGGCCGGGCGTCGGATGGTGATCGGCGGCTTCTCTCTCACCATTACGGCGTTGCTGACGTTCATCGTGCTGGCGGGATTCGTGGAGTCCGGCGCGGTGGACTACCTGGTGTTCATGATCCCCGCCGCACTCGTCGGCACCGCACAGGGTATGACGATCTCGCCCAACCAGACGCTCACGCTGCGGGCCGTGGACCCGGAGTTCGGTGGTGTCGCGGGCAGCATCATCTCGCTCGGCCAGCGTATGGGCACAGCGGTGGGCACGGCGATGGTCCCGGGCGTGCTGTTCTGGGTGGTCGCCTCGACCGACGACTGGGTGCTGGCCTTCCGCGCGGCGCTCGGATTGATCGCGGTCCTCGCCGGGGCTGCGCTGGCGTTCTCCGTGGTGGACCGCCGCCGCGAGGTGCGGTGTGCCCGAGCGTCGGTGGTTCAGTGACCGGAGTTGATCCGGAGTTCCAGGCCGTCGAGCATCGCGATCAGACCGGTGTCGAAGGTCTCCTCCCATGACCCGTCGAAGGCGCCCTCGTCGACATCCTCCAATCCCGGGAAATCGCCCCCTTCCGCCGCGGCCTCGAGGTAGGGCCGCTGCAGCTCCCAGAACTCCTCCTCGGACAACCCCGTCTCCTCCGCCGCCTTCTCGTACAGGATCTCCTCGCGGACGGTGCCCACCACGAAGCCCTCGACAGCGGTCAGCACCGCGACCTTCTCGCGGTCCGTCAGGGGCATCGAGCGCAGCCCCCTCATGGTGGCGGCGAAATCGGCGACGCTGCCCGGGCCCAGGATCGGTCGCGCGAGATTGACCTGTAGTAGCCAGGGGTGGCGCAGGTAGGTCAGGCGCCCCTGCCGGGCCGAGCGCTCCAGCACCGCCCGCCAGTCGTCGCCGAGGTCGGCGAACCGGTCCCGCGAACCGCCCACCACGCGGTCCACCATGAGGTTGATCAGCTCGACTTTTCCGGGCACGTAGCGGTAGAGGGACATCGTCCCCACACCCAGCTCCCTGGCGAGTCGCCGCATCGAGAGCGCCTCCACCCCCTCGGTGTCGGCCAACTCGACGGCCGACACGACGATCTGGTCGAGAGTGAGGGCCGGCCGGGGCCCCTTGGTGGACTCCGGTAGCCCGTTCCAGAGCAGTTTCTGCGAGCGCACCAGTGCGTTATCCGTGGACATAAGCCCAGGCTACCCGCAGGGTTGCCATATGGGTACGCCGTACGCTACATTTCTGCGTGCATCGTACTCAATAAGGGGGTGGAAGCCGCCGTGACCACTCGGGCCACCGCGGTCCGCACTGTCGGACTCACCAAGCGATACAAGGACAAGGTCGCCCTCGACGGGGTCAACCTGGAGGTGCCGGCCGGTACCGTCCACGGCCTGCTCGGCCCCAACGGGGCGGGCAAGACCACGACCGTCCGGATCCTGGCAACCCTCACGGATGCGGACGGCGGGCAGGCGCACGTCGCCGGCCACGACGTCCGCACCGAGGCGCGGCGGGTGCGCCGCAAGATCGGGCTCACGGGTCAGAAGACGGCCGTCGACGACCTTCTCACCGCGCGCCAGAACCTCACCATGTTCGGTCGGCTCTTCCGCCTGGACAAGAGGGCGGCCGGGCGGCGCGCCGACGAACTGCTCGAGGTGTTCAACCTGGCGGATTCGGCGGACCGGACCCCCAAGAACTTCTCCGGCGGCATGCGTCGCAGGCTCGACCTGGCGGCGTCCATGATCCTGGCGCCCTCGGTGCTGTTCCTCGACGAGCCCACGACGGGCCTCGATCCCGCGGGGCGCCGCGAGGTGTGGCAGGCGGTCCGCGACCTCGCCGAGCACGGCACCACCGTCCTGCTGACCACGCACTACCTCGACGAGGCGGACCGGCTCTGCGACCGGATCTCGGTGATCGACGACGGCAAGAACCTCATCGAGGACACCCCGGCCGGCCTCAAGAAGCAGATCGGCGACGAACGACTCGAGATCGTCGCCGCCGACGAGCAGCCCCTGGGGCCCCTCGCCGACCTGCTCGCACCGGTAGCCGGCTCCGAGCCCGTGGTCTCGCAGGCCGACCACTCGGTCTCCGCCCCCGTGCCCGACCCGATCGGCGCGCTCACCACCGTCGCCACGGAGGTACGCCGCCTGGGCCTTCAGATCGAGGACCTCGGCCTGCGCAGGCCGACCCTCGACGAGGCCTTTCTCCATCTCACCAGTCAGGAGCGTGCAGCATGACCGCGCCGAACACCGTCCGGGCCGCCCCGACCCGGGACCCGGCCGACGAGACGACACCCGAACGACTGATCTGGGCACTGCGCGACTGCTGGACGATCGTGGTCCAGGAGTTCACCCACCTGATCCGCCAGCCGTCGACCTTCGCGTGGCAGCTCGGCATGCCGGTGATCATGGTCCTGATGTTCGTCTACGTCTTCGGGTCGGCGATGGACGTCACCGGCGGCGGGGCCGGCGTGGGATACGTCGACTTCGCGATGCCCGGCATGTTCGCCATGACCATGGCGTTCGGGTTCATGAACACCGCGTTCGAGGTCACGCAGAACAAGGAGAAGGGCTTCATGGACCGCTTCCGGTCCATGCCCATGTCCTCCTCCGCTGTCGTCACCGGGCGCGGAGTCGCTTACATCATCCACGCCACCATGGACCTGGTCGTCATGGTGGCACTGGCCCTGCTGATCGGCTGGCGCCCCCAGGGAAGCCTCACCGAGGCGCTGTTCGCATTCGGGCTTCTGCTCTGGCTACGACTCGCCCTGATCTTCGTGGGTGTCTACCTGGGCCTGCGGATCAAGAACACCGAGGCCGCGGGCAATCTGTTCGCCGTGGCGTTCCC
>CAMNYG010000279.1 GCA_946570335.1 uncultured Dietzia sp.
CCTGGTGCGACGGCATCGCCGAGCGCGCCCCGAACGCTCGTGCCTCGTACGAGCAGCCGGCCACCACACCACGGCCGCCGACCCCACCGACGAGCACCGGCCGACCCCGAAGGGTCGGCCGGGTCAACTGCTCACAGGACGCGAAGAAGGCGTCCATATCCACGTGCAGAACCCACCGATCCTGCCCGCCGCTCATGACGGACCCCGATCAGATCCGGGCCAGCGTCATCCTGACGCCCTCGGCCAGTTCGACGGGTTCGCCGTCAGCCGCATCGAGCGCGTCCACCACCACGAAGTCGGTGGCCAGGACCTCCCCGGCGATCAACTGCGCGTGACGGTCGGCCCACTCACGACGCTCCGCGGGAACCTCCATACGCACACGGATGCGGTCGACGATGTCGAAACCGGCGCCGCGGCGGGCCTCCTGGATCTCACGGATCCGGTCCTTGGCCCAGCCCTCCGCCTCGAGCTCCTCGGTGACCGTCAGATCCAACACCACGAGCCCGGCGCCACCGGGCAGGGCCGCGGTGGACTCGGGGTCCGCGGCCACCAGACGGTGCTCGTACTCGCCTTCCTGTAGCTGAATGCCACCGGCGGTCACCACACCGTCGTCCTCAGACCAGTCGCCGGTCTTGGAGGCCTTGATGCAGACCTGCACCTGCTTGCCCAGTCGCGGTCCTGCGGCGCGGGCGTTGACCGCCAGCTCCATCCGGCCGTGCGCGGCCACGTCGCTGGTGAGGATCACCTCGCGCACGTTGACCTCGTCGGCGATGATCCCCACGAACGGGCGCAGACGGTCGGCGTCCGGCATCGCCACCGTCAGCGAGTTGAGCGGCAGGCGCACACGCAGGTGCTTGGCCTTACGAACCGAGGAGGCGGTCGAACACACTGCACGTACGGCTTCCATGGCCTCCACCAGGGACTCGTCAGACGGCAGCTCGTCCGCGCTCGGCCAGTCCGTCAGGTGCACCGACTCCTCCCCGGTCAGGCCGGTCCAGATCACCTCGGACATCAGCGGCAGCAGGGGGGCCGCCAGACGCATGGTCGTCTCGAGCACCGTGTACAGGGTGTCGAACGCGTCGCGGGCGTCCTGCCCCGAGGACTCCCCCGCCCAGAAGCGCGAGCGCGACCGACGCACGTACCAGTTGGTCAGGGCGTCGGCGAACGACCGCAGCTCGTCGCAGGCTCCGGCGATGTCGGTGATGTCCAGCGCCCGGCTCATCGCCTCTCGCGTCGAGGCCAGGCGCGACAGTATGTAGCGGTCCAGCACATGCTGGCTGTCGGTGCGCCAGGTCGCCCGCTCGGAGGCGTACAGCTGGAAGAAGCTGTACGAGTTCCACAGTGGGAGCATGGCCTGGCGAACCCCCTCGCGGATGCCCTGCTCCGTCACCACCAGGTTGCCGCCCCGCAGAATCGGTGAGCTCATGAGGAACCAGCGCATGGCGTCCGAGCCGTCACGCGCGAACACCTCGTTGACATCCGGGTAGTTGCCCTTGGACTTGCTCATCTTGAGCCCGTCGTTGCCCAGGACGATGCCGTGGGCCGCGACGTGGGTGAACGCCGGGCGGTCGAACAGCGCCGTGGCCAGGACGTGCAGAGTGTAGAACCACCCGCGGGTCTGGCCGTTGTACTCGACGATGAAGTCGCCAGGGAAATGGGTCTCGAACCATTCCTTGTTCTCGAACGGGTAGTGGACCTGCGCGAACGGCATGGAGCCGGACTCGAACCAGCAGTCGAACACGTCGGGCACGCGGCGCATC
This sequence comes from uncultured Dietzia sp., assembly GCA_946570335.1. Lineage (GTDB taxonomy): Bacteria > Actinomycetota > Actinomycetes > Mycobacteriales > Mycobacteriaceae > Dietzia. The sequence goes on from CAMNYG010000279.1 coordinate 1,761, forward strand.
GTGGACCTGCCCGTCGGGTCGTCCGGGTTCGGCCGGGTCAGCTCGTCGATGTACGGGCGGTGCAGGTCGGTCGGCCGCACGCCGAAGTCACGCTCGAGCTCGTCGAGCGAACCGTAGACGTCTACTCGCGGATAGGCTGGGTCGTCGGACTCCCACACCGGGATGGGCGCACCCCAGTAGCGGTTACGGTTGATGTTCCAGTCGCGCGCACCCTCGAGCCACTTGCCGAACTGACCGTCGCGCACATGCTCGGGCATCCAGGTGATCTGCTCCCGGTTGAGCTCCACCATGCGGTCCCGGAAGGCGGTGACCTTGACGAACCACGCGGGCAGCGCCATGTAGATCAGCGGCTGACCGGAGCGCCACGAATGCGGGTAGGAGTGCTCGATGGTCTCGTGCCGGATCAGCCGGCCCGCCGCACGCAGGTCGCGGGAGATCGGTCCGTTGGCGTCGAAGACCAGCTGGCCGGCATACGGCGGCACCTCGGTCGTGAACCTGCCGTCGGGCCCCACCGGGATGACCAGCTCGATACCGGCGTCCCGACAGACCTCCAGGTCCTCCTCACCGAATGCCGGCGCCTGGTGGACGATGCCGGTGCCGGACTCGGTCGTGACATAGTCCGCCGACAGGATCACGTGCGCGTTCGGGTGCCCGGCGAAGAAGTCGAACGGCGGGGTGTACCTCAACCCCACCAGTTCGGTGCCCTTGAGCGTGGTCACGACCTCGGCGTCCTCGCCGAACTCGGCGGCGTACACGGCGCGGCGGGCCTCCGCCAGCACGAAACTCCGTCCCGCGAGGTCACCCGAGTTCACCCGGACCACCGAATAGTCGGTGTCGGGGTGCACGGCGGCGGCGAGGTTCGACGGCAGTGTCCAGGGCGTGGTGGTCCAGACCAGTGCCTCGGCGCCGTACAGCGGACTGTCCTGGGGTGCCTCCAGCGGCAGCCCCACGGTGACCGCCGGGTCCTGGCGCATCTTGTACGCGTCATCGAGGCGGGTCTCCTGGTTGGACAGCGGCGTCTGCTCGTACCAGGAGTACGGGAGCACACGGAAGCCCTTGTAGACCAGGCCCTTGTCGTAGAGCTGCTTGAAAGCCCACAGCACGGACTCGGTGAAGTCGATGTCGAGGGTCTTGTAGTCGTTCTCGAAGTCCACCCAGCGGGCCTGACGGTGGACGTAGTCCTCCCACTCGTCGGTGTACTGCAGCACCGACCGCTCGCAGGCGGCGTTGAACTCGGCCAGGCCCATGTCGAGGATCTGCGACTTCTCGGTGATTCCCAGTTGCTTCTCCGCCTCCAGCTCGGCGGGCAGGCCGTGACAGTCCCAACCGAAGCGGCGGTCGACCTTGTAGCCACGCATGGTGCGGTAGCGGGGGATGACGTCCTTGACGTAGCCGGTCAGCAGGTGGCCGTAGTGCGGCAGTCCGTTGGCGAACGGCGGGCCGTCGTAGAAGACGTACTCCTCCGCGTCGGCCCGGTTCCGGATCGACTCGCGGAAAGTGTCACGCTCGTCCCACCGGGCCAGGACGGCCTCCTCGAGCGCGGGGAACGACGGCGACTGCGCCACGGATCCCGCGGTGAGGTCGAGAATCGGGTACGCGCTTCCGGTGACGGCGGTTCCGGGGTTCTGGGCATCCGGGGTCGCGGATTCGGTACTCATCTGGGC
>CAMNYG010000280.1 GCA_946570335.1 uncultured Dietzia sp.
GGCCAAATCCCCCACCAGGGGGGCCGCCACCACCACCGCCCCGACCGCCGCGCCGACCGCCGTCCCCGCCGCCACCACCTCAGCCACGACCGCCACCACCGCACCAGAGGAGAAGCCGTGACCGAAAAGACCACAGCCACCGACCGCTGCGTCGACGAGGCGCGTACCCTCAGCCCACTCGACCTGGCCAGGGGCCTGCCGTCGATCATCTCCGACCTGCCGTCCGTGCTCAAAGGCCTGCGGATCGTGCGGACCTCTCGCCCGAGCGACACGGTCTCGATCGGCAAGCGCTTCGAGAGCCTCGCCGCGTCCCAGCCCGAGGCCCCCTTCCTGCGGTTCCTCGGCACCGAGGTGACCTACGGCGAGGCCAACCGGCGCGCCAACCGCCTCGCCGAGGTGCTCCGCTCCCGGGGCGTGAGCCGGGGCGACGTGGTGGGAGTGTGTATGAGCAACCGCACCGAGGTCATGCTCGCGATCCTGGGCGCGGTCAAGGCCGGCGCTTCCGTGGGACTGCTCAACTACCATCAGCGCGGCGAGGTGCTCGACCATTCGCAGAGGATTCTCGAGGCCAAGGTCATCCTCGTCGGCGCCGAGTGCGCCGAGGCCGCCAACTCCGTGCCGCGCGAGAGCTGGATCGGCGAGCTCATCGCCGTCAGTTCGCCCGTCGACCTGCCGCAACGCGGGTTCATCGCCGGCTACCGGCCGGAGTCGCTGTCCGACCTGAGGTGGCTCGAGGACGAGTTGGCCGCACTCGCCGATCGCGTCGGGGACGTGAACCCTCCGGACGCGTCCGAGACCGTGGGCACCGAGACCGCCTACTACATCTTCACCTCGGGCACGACGGGACTGCCCAAGGCCTCGACCATGTCCCACTACCGCTGGAACCGGGCCCTGGCCGGGTTCGGACTGTCCGGTGTGCGGCTGAAGAAGGACGACGTCCTGCTCTGCCCGCTGCCGATGTACCACAACAACGCTCTCACCGTCGGTCTCGGCTGCGTGCTGGCAGCGGGCGCCTGCATGGCGATCGAGGAGCACTTCTCCGCCTCGAAGTTCTGGGACCAGGCCCGCGCCGCCGGGGCCACCGCCGCGATCTACATCGGCGAGATCTGCCGCTACCTGCTCAACCAGCCGGCCGGCCCCGGTGACCGCGACCACCGGGTGCGCGTCATGACCGGAAATGGCCTGCGTCCGGAGATCTGGCGCGAGTTCCAGGAGCGCTTCGGCATCGAGCGGATCTGCGAGTTCTACGCCGCCAGCGAGTGCAACATCGCCTTTGTCAACGCGTTCAACGTCCCCCGCACCACCGGCTACTGCCCCATGGATTTCGCGATCGTCGACTACGACCCGGAGACCGGCGAGCCCCGCCGCGGCGCCGACGGTCGCCTGAAGAAGGTCGGCAAGGGCGGCGTCGGGCTGCTGCTGAGTGGCATCTCGTCCTCCCAGCCCTTCGACGGCTACACCGACCCGGAAGCCACCGAGAAGAAGATCGTCCGCGACGCCTTCACCGACGGTGACGCGTGGTTCGTCTCCGGCGATCTCATGTTGGACCAGGGCCTGGCACACGCCTCGTTCGTCGACCGGCTCGGCGACACCTTCCGATGGAAGGGCGAGAACGTGGCCACCACTCAGGTCGAGGCAGTGGTCGGGGCCCGGCCCGAGGTGCGCCAGGCCGTGGTCTACGGGGTGTCCGTGCCCGGTGCCGACGGCAGGGCCGGCATGGCCGCGGTCCGCCTGCACGACGACGCCGAGTTCGACGGCACTGCCATGGCCGAATCGCTGCGTGCCTCACTGCCCTCGTACGCCGTGCCGCTGTTCATCCGAATCTCCGCCGAGATCGACCACACCACCACGTTCAAGAGTCGCAAGACCGAGCTACGCGAGCAGGCCTTCGACACGTCGACCTTCGACGAGCCCGTATATGTGCTGTCGAAGAAGCACGGATACATCCCGATGTACGAGGGCGCCGAGCGCGACGTGGTCGACGGCATCGCCTGACACGGCCGCACGGCAGCAGCCGCACGACATGGCCAAGGCTCCGGGTCCGGGGGAATCAGTGAGGCCCCGGGCCCGGGGAATTGCGCACCATCAGCGAGATTCCTCGAAGTTGCGCCCCATCAGCGAGATTGTGCTCGGCGTGTCGCAACGCTGATGGTGCGCAACTCGCTGATGGTGTCCAAAACTCGGGGTGTGGCGGCGGCGGACTCGTCCGGCGGGAGCGCCAGCGGCGGAAGCGCCGGGTCAGCCGAAGAGCGGAGCGACGGCCGGAACGGCAGGTCGACCCAGCAACTGCGCCGACGGCGGGAGCTGCGGCGTTGCAGCCACTCAGCTCTTGGACCAGCCGGTATCCACCCGAATCCGCTCGAGCCGCCGGTACGAGATCAGCCAGCGGCCGTCCACCCGGCGGTAGCGCTCGTGATAGTGCCCCCAGCCGTGCAGCCAGCGCTCGCGGCCGTCGACCTTCCACCACAGCCGATCCTCCATGGACCAGATGCCTGTGGCGGTCGGCTCACCCGTTTCCGGGTCCGGACCGGAATAGTCGATCATCGGGGTGTGTCCGTGGTGGACGCTCGTGACCGGCGACGGCCCCTCGAGCGTGTCGCGGATCGCCGCGGTGAGCGCCTCGCGTCCTCTCACCTGCGCCGCCCCGCCGCTGGCTGCCCAGGACTCGCTCACCACGTCCTCGGTGTGGCACGGACCGTAGTCTTCCCACTGCTTGGTGTCCATGACGAACAGTCGGCGGGCGAACACGGCGCGGATGGCCTCGACGTCTGCGGAGGAAAGTGCGGCACCAGCGCCTTTGCCGGCCACTGAATCGTCCGTCCCAGCGGCGTTGCCACCCGCGGAACCGTCCGCCCCGGCGCCGGCCGCCCCGGCCTCGCCCGTCACGTCGTGTAGTCCGCGTTGATGGAGATGTACTCGCGGCTCAGGTCGCAGCCGTACACGGTGCAGGAGCCGCCGGCGGCGGTGTCCGCCACGCCCAGGTCCACGGCGATCGTGACCTCCTCGGCCCGCATGATCTGGGTGAGCCGTTCGAGCTCGGCCTCGCCGGGGAAGGCCGGGTAGGTCTCGAGATCGCCAAAGACGATCCGGACGCGCTCCGGGTCGATGTCGGTGTCGTCGTGGCATTTGCCGATCGCCATGGCGACGCGGCCCCAGTTGGGGTCGGCCCCGTGCACGGCGGTCTTGACCAGCGGGGAGTTGAGGATCGCCTTGGCCACCCGCTTGGCCTGGTCGTGGTCGCGCGCGCCGGTCACCTCGACGGTCAGCAGCTTGGTGGCGCCCTCGCCGTCGCGGGCCAGCTGCCGGGTCAGATCCAGACAGACGGCCTCCAGCGCCTCCCGCAGCTCGGCCTCTGCGACCTCACCCCCGACGCCGCTCCCGAACGCGATCGCGGTGTCGGTGGTGGAGGGGTCGGT
>CAMNYG010000281.1 GCA_946570335.1 uncultured Dietzia sp.
GACCGAGCGCCGGACCTGTCGCCGCCAACGCCCGCGTCGTCAGGCTCCGCCTCATAGCCGTAGCCAGTGGCCTGCTGGGCATGCTGTGCTTCCTGTCGCTGCCGTTCCTGCCGGTCACGCAGACCAGCGCCTCGGTGCAGTGGCCGCAGAACGGGTCCGTGGAGTCGGTCACCGCGCCGCTCATGGCGCACTCCCCACAGCGGGTCACCGCCACCCTCCCGTGCACGCTCGTCGCCGGCCTCCCCGAGGACGGCGGCGTACTGCTGTCCACGGCGCCACCCGGCGGCGAGGAGGCCGGGGACCGCGCGCTGTTCGTGCGCGCCTCCGCCGACACCGTCGACGTGGTCTCCCGCAACCGGGTGATCGCCACCGCGCCGCGCGAGCAGGTCGCCGACGGCGGGTGCTCGGCGCTCAGCATCGTCGCCGCCCCCACCTTCGTGGAAGCCGACTTCGAGGGGATCGACGACCCGGCCGCCTCCGGTCTGGTCGAGGCGACCGACCTGCGACCGATGGTCACCGGGATCTACACGGACCTCGACGTTGACACGGCAGTGCCCGCCGAGCTCGACGTGGTGGTGGACGTGGACTCGCGCTTCACCACCGAGCCCTCCGCACTGAAGTGGGCGGCGATGGTCCTCGGCCTGGTGTCCACAGCCGTCGCCCTCTGGGCCCTACATGGGCTCGACCAGACCGACGGCAGGCGCAGCCTGCGCTTCCTGCCCCGCAACTGGTTCCGGATCCGGCCCCCGGACGTCGCCGTGATCGGAACACTCGGCGTGTGGCACATCATCGGCGGCAACACCTCCGACGACGGCTACATCCTGTCCATGGCCCGGGCCGCCGAACCCGCCGGCTACATGGCCAACTACTACCGCTGGTACGGCGTCCCCGAATCACCGTTCGGCTCGCCGTACTATGACCTGCTGACCCTGTTCTCGCAGGTGTCCACCGCCAGCCCGTGGATGCGGCTGCCCGCGCTGATCGCCGCCATCCTGTGTTGGCTCGTGATCAGCCGCGAGGTACTGCCCCGCCTCGGCCGTGCCGCCCGCACGACCCCGGTCGTGGTGTGGAGCGCCGCCGCCGTGTTCCTCGCCTTCTGGATGGCGTTCAACAACGGCCTGCGACCCGAGCCCATCATCGCGCTGGGCGCCCTGCTGACCTGGGTGTCGGTGGAGCGGGCGATCGCCACCAGGCGCATGCTGCCGTTCGCCGTGGCGGTGATCATCGCGTCGTTCTCACTGGCCACCGGCCCCACTGGCCTCATGGCCGTGGCGGCACTGATCATGGGCCTGCGTGCGGTGGTCCGCACCGTCGTGGTGCGGGGCCGCGTGATCGGCTCGTACTTCGCCCTCGTGGCGCCCGTCCTGGCGGCCGGCACCATGGTGCTCATCGCCGTCTTCGGCGTGCAGTCACTCGCCGCGGTCCTCGAAGCCATCCGGGTGCGCGGCGCGATCGGACCGAGCCTGAGCTGGTACGAGGAGTTCGTCCGCTACTACTACCTCATGATCCCGACGGTCGACGGCTCGCTGTCCCGCCGTCTTCCGGTCCTGCTGGTGCTGCTGTGCCTGGCCGTGGTGATCGGAACGCTGCTGCGTCGCGGCAAGGTCCCCGGCGCGGCCTCCGGCCCCGTGTGGCGCCTGGTGGGCGTCGTGGTGGGTACCGCGTTCTTCATGATGTTCTCCCCCACCAAGTGGACCCACCACTTCGGTGTGTACGCGGGAATCGGTGCGGCGATCGCCGCGTTGGGCGCACTCGCGATCTCCGAGTCGGCCGTCCGCACCGCCCGAAACCGCACGCTGTTCCTCGGTGTGATCCTGGTGGTGCTGGCCCTCGCGTTCGCCGGCCCCAACGGCTGGTGGTACGTCTCCAGCTACGGCATCCCCTGGTGGGACAAGGCCCCGAGCGTCAGCGGGATCGGCGCGGCCACCGTGCTGCTCGTCCTCGCGATCCTCACGTTCGCGTTCGCCGGCTGGCAGCACCTGCGCCGTGACTACACCGGCGACCAGGCCCCCAGGACCACCGCGGGTCGCCGCCGGATGCGGACGGTCGCCGCGGCTCCGATCGCGGTGGTCGCCGGACTACTGGTCGTCTTCAACGTCGCGTCGTTCGCCAAGGGTGTCCAGAAGCAGTTCCCGGCCTACACGGTCGGGGCGGGCAACCTGTCGGCACTGGCCGGCGATCCCTGCATGCTGGCCGACCGGGTCCTGGTGGAGCCCGATGCCAACGCCGGCATGCTGGCCCCGCTCGGTGCGCCCCTGCTGCCTGACGGCGCCGTCGACCCTCAGGCCATGGCCGAGGCGATCGAGGCCGGTGGCAACATCGGATTCAGTCCTAACGGCGTGGCTCCGGACCTGTCCGCCGACGCGGTGTTCGCCGACCCGGGGTCAGCCAACACCACCACAGAGCCGGGCGGCGGTCCGTCCGCCGCCACCGGCCAGAGCGCCGGGACCGGTGGCGGCCGCGGTGCGGAGGGCGTCAACGGCTCGACAGTGGCGCTCCCCTTCGGCCTCGATCCGGCCACCACTCCGGTGCTGGGCTCGCACCACGGGGGCCCGCAGCGTCAGGCCGAGCTGGAAACCGGCTGGTACGTGCTTCCGGAGAACCGCGAAGCGCACCCGCTGCTGGTCATCTCGGCGGCCGGCCGGATCGGCCGCTTCGACGCCGACGGCATCTACGAGTACGGGCAGTCCGTGACGGTCGAGTTCGGGCGCAACACCGAGACCGGTGTGGAGATGGTCGGCGTGCCGATCGTGCCGTTCGACATCGGACCCGCCCCGACCTGGCGGAACCTGCGGGTGTCCATGCAGGATGTACCCGCCGACGCCGATGTCATGCGGATCCGTGTCGACGACGAGGACCTCACCCCCGAACAGTGGGCCGCCATAACGCCGCCCCGAGCTCCCGAGCTGGTGACGGTTCAGGAGTTGGTCGGATCCGAGTCCCCGGTCCTACTGGACTGGGCCGTGAGCCTGCAGTTCCCCTGCCAGCGCCCGTTCTCGCACTACGCGGGGGTGGCCGAGCTGCCGGAGTACCGGATCCTGCCGGACCGTCCGCTCGCGGTCAGCGCGACCGGGCCGTGGATGGACTACGAGACCGGCGGCCCGCTCGGGTGGGTCAAGACCGCGCAGCGTGCCCAGACGATCCCGTCGTACCTGGAGAACGACTGGAACCGCGACTGGGGCTCGATCGAGTCCTACAGTCCGCTGGGTACCAACCAGCCGGGCCTGCCGGAACCTGCCGGGATCACACTCGAGGACCACAGCCGCTGGGGTTGGTGGTCGCCTGAGGGCCCGATCCTGGTGACGGACCCGGAGTAGCCGGTCGCACCGGAGTCCCGCCCGGCCCGTGCTCCCGAACCTCCCGAGCGTGGAGTCACTGCGTCAGCGCTGCAGGAGAAACGTCCTGGGCAAAC
>CAMNYG010000282.1 GCA_946570335.1 uncultured Dietzia sp.
GCTCCGGCGGTGGCCAGGGCCTCCATCTGCCGCACGCTCAGGCCGGTGCGGCCGGCGAGGTCTCCGGCGGAGGTGTAGGGGCCGTGGGTGTCGCGTTCGTCGGCGATGGCGGTGGCCAGATCGGAGCCGATCGCCCGCACCGATTCCAGTCCGAGCCGCACCTCGGTGCCCCGGTTCTCACAGGTGGCACCGCCGAGGGAACGGTTGACGCACGGCCGGTGCACCGTGACGCCGTGGCGCCGGGCGTCGGCGACGAGGGACTGGGGCGAGTAGAAGCCCATGGGCTGGCTGCGCAGCAGGGCGGCGCAGAAGATCGCCGGGTGGTGGCATTTGAACCACGCGGAGTAGTAGACGATCGCGGCGAAGGACTGCGAGTGACTTTCGGGGAAGCCGTAGTTGGCGAAGGCGCACATCTTCTCCCAGATGCGCTCGGCCACCTCGGGACCGGTGTACGGCGTCCCGGGAGGGCTGTCTCCGATCCCGTGCAGGTCACGCATGCCGTTGAAGAATCGTTCGCGCAACCGCGCCATCTTCTCGGGTGAGCGTTTGGCACCCATCGCGCGACGTAGCTGGTCGGCTTCGGCTCCGGTGAATCCGGCGATCTCGGTGGCGATCTGCATGAGTTGCTCCTGGAACAGCGGGATACCCAGGGTGCGGCCGAGGACCGGCTCCAGCGCCGGATGGTCGAACACCGGCTTCTCGAGTCCGTTGCGTCGCCGGATGTAGGGATGGACGGAGCCGCCCTGGATGGGGCCGGGCCGGATGAGCGCGACCTCCACCACGAGGTCGTAGAAGGTGCGTGGTTTGAGGCGGGGCAGGGTGGCCATCTGGGCTCGGGATTCCACCTGGAACACGCCCACGGAGTCACCGCGGCACAACATCTCGTAGACCTCCGGGTCGGCGAGGTCGAGTGTGGCCAGGTCCACGTCGAGGTCCTTGTGCTCGGCCGCGAGGTCTATGGCGTGGCGCAGGGCGGTGAGCATGCCGAGTCCGAGCAGGTCGAACTTGACCAGCCCGACGGCTGCGCAGTCGTCCTTGTCCCACTGCAGGACGGTCCGCCCGGGCATGCGTGCCCATTCGACGGGCACCACATCCGCCACGGGCCGGTCGCAGATCACCATGCCGCCGGAGTGGATGCCCAGGTGCCGCGGCAGGCCCACCAGTTGTCGGGCCAGCGTGAGCACGTCGTCCGGCACGGTGCGTTCGGCCGTCTCCCGGTCGTGGTGCTTCAGTCCTGACCAGCGGTCGACGCTCTTGGACCAGGCGTCCTGCTGACCGGTGGAGTAGCCGAGCGCGCGGGCGACATCGCGGACCGCCGACCGGCCACGGTAGGTGATGACATTGGCGACCTGTGCGGCGTACTCGCGCCCGTAGCGGTTGTAGACGTACTGGATGGCCTCCTCCCGCCGGCCGGATTCGATGTCCACGTCGATGTCGGGCGGACCGTCGCGTTCCGGGGACAGGAACCGCTCGAACAGCAGGTGGGCGCCCACGGGGTCGACGTTGGTGATGCCCAGGGAGTAACAGACGGCGGAGTTGGCGGCCGAGCCCCGACCCTGGCAGAGGATGCCTTCTCGTCGGCAGAACTCGACGATGTCGTGGACGACGAGGAAGTACCCGGGGAAGCCGAGGTCGGCGATCACCTCCAGTTCCCGGTCGATCTGCGCGTACGCTTTCGGGGCCTGCTCCCGGGTGCCGTAGCGGCGGGCGGCGCCGGCGTAGGCGTGATGGGCGAGCAGGCTGTCCTCGGTGTGGCCTGCGGGGACGTCGAAGGGGGGTAGCTCGGGCGCGATGAGGGTGAGGTCGAAGGCGCATTCACGACCGATCCTGTCGGCGGCCGCGACAGCGTGGGGCCAGCGTTCGAACAGCTCGGCCATCTCTTCTCCCGAGCGCAGGTAGGCGCCACCGGCGGCGGGCAGGTGGGCGGCGTGGGTTTCCAGCGCGTCGCGTGCGCCGAGGGCGGCCATGACCGAGGCCAGGCGGGAGTCCCGGGGACCGGCGCAGTGGGCGGCGGTGGTGGCGACGACGACGAGGCCCGCCTCCTGCGCCAGCCCCGCCAACGCATCGCAGCGCTCGGTGTCCTCGGGGACTCCGTGGCAGGTCAGTTCCACGATCACCCGGTCCCGCCCGAAGAGTTCGATGAGTTGGTCCAGTGCCGCGCGGGCCGCCGTGGTGTCGTGGCTGCTCGCGGCCGTGCCGTTCCTCTCCAGGGCACGTCTGACCCGGCCGTGCCGACAACCGGTGAGGATGTACCAGTGTCCGCCGGCGGCTTCGGCGAGCTCGGTGATCTCGTATCGCGGCTCGCCCTTGGCACCGCCGCGCAGGTGAGCGTGGGCGATCGCGCGCGAGAGTCTCCGGTAGCCCTCCCCTCCCCTGGCCAGGACCAGCAGGTGTTCGCCGCCGGGCAGGGACAGCTCCGCCCCGAATACGGTGGGCAGCCCGAGTTCGGCGGCGGCCTCGGCGAAGCGGACGACCCCGTACAGCCCGTCGTGATCGGTGATCGCGAGTGCTGTGAGCCCCAGTTCCGCCGCTGTCTCGGCCATGGCCTCGGGAGAGGAGGCCCCGTCGAGGAAGCTGAACGCGGTGTGCGCATGCAGTTCCGCGTACGGCACACGCCCCACCACGCCGGGCCGCTCCGGGGTGCTCCCGTCGGTCTCCGTCGAGGCCAGATAGCGGCCGCGTCGGCGCGACCAGGCCGGGGCGTCGCTACCGTCTCCGGGGTACGGGTTCTCGGGCCCGCGCGGGTCAGGCCGCCCGGACAGTACCCGCTCGAGTTCCGACCAGCTCTCGGGTCCGTGGTACCAGTTCACCGGCTACCACCTGAACGTTGCAGGTGTTGCCGCCGGCGGCGGAAGCGGTGCGCGCGGTCAGAGGGCGGTGAAGGACTCCACGACCCACGCCTTGGCGTCGGTGGGTGGCTTACGGCAGCTCTGCGACCGTGGCGGGAGCGGCCGGGAGCCGGCCTCGACTCGCCAGGCACGTCCGTCAGTGTGTCGGACGACGGCGACGTGGGAGTCGTCCGGGTCGATGGCGACGACCAGGTCGTCAATTCCCGCGGCCACGCCGGATTCCCGGACCACGACCTCCGCGACCTGTCCGGCCGGCGGCCACGTGCTGCGTCCACGCAGGCGCTCGGTGACGACCCTGCCTTCCAGCTCGGCCTCGACGATCCGGACCGCGAGGTCGGTCTCAGCAGGGCCATAGGTGTAGCCGGTGCCCGGTAACAGCAGGACCGGGGCGAAACGGTGGCCGCCGGTGTGCGAGCACTCCCACACCGCCGCGTCGGGATCGAGATCGAGCAGTCGGCGCCCCACCTGCTCGTCGAGCGCAGCCGCGACGGGCCGCCCGCGCACGGC
>CAMNYG010000283.1 GCA_946570335.1 uncultured Dietzia sp.
GCTCGGCAACCTCGACGGCATCGCGCAGGACTGGAGCGCACAGATGGCCGCCAGCGACACCATGCGCCACAACCCCGACATCCGCGCGCAGGTCGACCAGACCTTCCCCGGGCAGTGGCGCAGCTACGGGGAGAACGTACTGCAGAACTGGTGCGGCGCGAGTGGCGAGCAGCTGGTGGCGCAGTGGATGAGCTCGCCTGCGCACCGGGTCAACCTGCTCAACCCGGCGCACACGCACCTCGGCGTGGGCGCGGCGGTGGCCGATAGCGCGAAGCTGTACTCGACGCAGAACTTCGTCCGGCTGCGGTGACGGCCCCGCCGGGCGGGGGCAGCGGGCTCTCGTCCGCGGGCCTGCGGGGGCAACCCCATGTAACGCGTGTGACTAAAGTGGCGACAGATGCAGGAGTGACGAGTGTTGGGCCTTCCCGGCAGCGCTCGTCTCCCCACCGCCACCAGGCCTCGGCGCGAGCCGGGGCCCGAGGAAAGGACCCAACGCGTGCGTCATCATCTCCGTTCGGCTGTCGTCATCTGCACATCCGCCCTCCTGCTCGGCTCGGGCGCTGGCACCGCGGCCGCCCAGGGGTCCCTGCAGTTCACGCTGCCGTTCCCGATCTCGATTCCGGGACTCACCGCGCCCGCTTCTCCGGCCGGCGAGCCCGTGCCGGGGGCCGGCGACCCGACATCGGAACCCCTGCCCGAAGAGCTGGCACCGGCAGAGCTCCTGCCCGCAGACCTGGTCGACCGGGCCTTCGAGGGCAGCATCGTGGCCGCCGTCAACGAGGCCCGCACCGCAGTCGGCGCCGACCGACTCATCTCCGACCGTGAACTCGAGGCCGTCGCCGGCAAACGCGCCGCAGAACTGGCCGCAGGCGATCCCTCCACCGGCGAGGTGCCCGTGCCCGGGGACGCCGTCCCGGCAGCAAGGGCCACCGACCGCAACGTGCTCACCCTGCCCGAGGGCTCGACACCGCAGCAGGTGCTCGTCGCCCTGCTCGGCGACACCGGGATGCGCGAGCGCATGCTCGACGGCGAGTTCACGCGCGTCGGGGTGGGCACGGCCACCGACGAGGACGGCCGGATTCACGTGGTGCAGGAGTTCTTCCGCGGCTGACCCGCGCCGGGGGTGTGCATCATCTCTGCCAGGCAGCGCCGGGGGTGTGCATCATCTCTACCAGGCGGTGCCGGGTATGCATCCTCTCTGTCAGGCAGCGCCGGGGGTGTGCATCATCTCGGGCACCAAACGGATGCACACCCCGGCGGCGGCCGACCCGATCGGATGCACAACCCCCACACCGACCGCTCAACCGACCAGGCCCGCAGGTGCGCACCCTTCCTGCCAGACAGCACCGGGGGTGTGCATCCTTCCTGTCAGGCAACGCCGGGTGCGCATCACCTCTGCCAGGCAGCGCCGAGGGTGCGCATGCTCTCGGGCACCAAATGGATGCACACCCCGGCGGCGGCCCGCCCGAACGGATGCGCAACCCGGCGGAAGCTCATTCAGCCGAGCGCAACCCCGGTCAGCACCGCGTCGAGCCCGGCGTCGAAGCGCGGAGCGAAGTCGACGGCCGGCATCTGCGGATCCGCGACCCGCAGATTGTGGTGCGTCTGCTCCTCGAGGCAGAACCCGATCACGTAGGCAGTCAACGCCGTGGCCAGCCCCCGGGCACGCCCGGCCAACCCGTGCCGGACGCAGGTCGCCTCGACGGCCTCCGTCACCGGGTTGACGGCCCCCGCCGCCAGCCCGAGCGCCACGATCTCGGCGCCGTCGGGCACCCCCGCCACTGCGGCCCGCAGCGACTCACCGATCGCCCGCAATTCCTCCGAGGGTGACCCACCCTCGTCAACGGGCCCCATCGTGGCCAACACGCGCTCGGCGACGGCGGTGAGCAGGACCTGCTTGGACGGAACATGCCAGTACAGCGCGCTGGGCTGAACTCCGATCCGCGTCGCCAGTGTGCGCATCGACATGCCGGGCAGCCCCGACTCCCGCAGGAGTTCGAGAGCGCTGTCGACAACCGATGTCTTGGAAAGGGCCACGGCCACAGATCCTACCGGGCCCCACCCGTTCCCCTGAACGCTGTACAAGTGCCACGATCACGGCTACCTTGAACGCCGTTCAATGAACATCGTTCAGGAGGAGATCATGGCCACCACCCCGAAGGCCGACGCGGCGCGTCCCACCACAGCGGCGCGTGCCACCACCCCGACGGCCGAGGCCGCGCGTGCCACCACCCCGCATGATGCGCCCCCCGCACCCCGATGGCACGAGCTCGCCGACCACGTCCTGGCGGGCAACCAGATCTCCGCCACCGACGCCCTGGCCGTCCTGCGCGCTCCCGACTCCCAGCTAATGGAGGTCGTCGCGGCCGCATCCCGCCTGCGCTTCCACCACTTCGGCAACAAGGTCAAGGTCAACTACCTGGTCAACCTCAAGAGCGGCCTGTGCCCCGAGGACTGCTTCTACTGCTCACAGCGCCTGAACTCCACGGCCGGAATCCTGCGCTACACCTGGCTGAACACCGAGGAGGCCGTCACCGCGGCCAAGGCGGGCATCGCGGCCGGAGCCTCGCGCGTCTGCCTGGTCGCCAGTGGCACGGGCCCGAGCAACCGCGAGGTCGGCAAGGTCACCGACATCATCGAGGCCATCAAGTCCGACACGCCGGGCGTCGAGGTCTGCGCGTGCCTGGGCGCACTGAAGGACGGCCAGGCCGCGAAGCTGTGCGCAAGCGGTGCGGACGCCTACAACCACAACCTCAACACGGCCGAGAGCCACTACGAGGAGATCTGCACCACCCACACCTACGCTGACCGCGAGCACACCGTCGCCCAGGCCCACGGCGCCGGCCTGTCCGCGTGCTCGGGCTTCATCGCCGGCATGGGCGAGACCCACGAGCAGCTGGTCGAGCTGGCCTTCGACCTGCGTGCCAAGGGCGTGGACTCGATCCCGGTCAACTTCCTTCTCCCGTTCGACGGCACCCCGCTCGAGGGCGTCGACACGCTCAACCCGCGCGACTGCCTGCGCATCCTCGCGATGGTGCGCTTCGTCGCACCGGACACCGAGATCCGTGTGGCCGCCGGCCGCGAGCGCCACCTGGGCAACCTGCAGGGCATCGCACTGTACGTGGCCAACTCGCTGTTCCTCGGCGACTACCTCACCTCCGAGGGCCAGCCGGGCGACGCGGATCTGGAGATGATCGCCGACGCGGGGCTCGAGGTCCTGCGCATGGATACGGATATAGAGGGCGGGGGCGCCGGGAACCCCGACAACGACGACGACAACGCCACCACCGCGCCAACCTCAGCCCGCGAGGCCGCAGCCACCGAGCCGACCCCCACAGGCGAGGGCGCAGCCAC
>CAMNYG010000284.1 GCA_946570335.1 uncultured Dietzia sp.
GCGGAAGGTCATTTCGAACGAGACGCCCTCGATCCGTCCGGGCAGGTTCGGCTCGAGCACCAACACCCCGTCCTCGACCCGCATACCGGCGTAGAAGCGCTGGATCACATCGACGGTCCCGGCCATGACTCCCAGGTGGATACCCTCCCGGGTGGTGCCGCCCTGGATGTCGTGGACATCGCTGCTCAAGGCCACCAGGAACCGCTCCCATGAACCGTCGGGATCGAAGCGGGCCGACACGCCGGCGTGGGTGATGTGGGACAGCGTCGAGCCGTGCGAGGTGCGGTGGTCGTAGTAGGCGATCGTGCGGCTTGCGGCGTCGGCGGGGAAGTCGTAACCGAGCCGGTCGAAGATCTCGCGCAGTTCGTCGTCGGTGAACAGGTAGAACAGCATCACCACGTCGGCCTGTTTGGTCAGCCGGTACCGGTCCGGGCTGTCCCCCTCGGCCTTGAGGATCCGGTCGAGACGCTGGATGCTCCCGTACCTCCTGCGATAACGGTCCCAGTCCAACTCTTCGAGCTGCTCGTAGCCCTCGAACTGGCTCATCACCCCGTCGTGGAAGGGCACGAACATCCGCCGGCTCATGTCCCGCCAACGCTCGATCTCCCCGTCCCGCAGCTCGAGCCGCTCACGCATCTCCTCCGCGACCTCCGCCGGGAGCCGGTCGAGCAGGCCCGCCGCGACGTGGCAGATCCACGCCACGAAGACGTTGGTGTAGGCGTTGTTGCGCAGGCCGCCCTCGGCGGCGTCGGGGTACTTCTCGTGGTATTCGTCCGGGCCCATCACGCCGTGGATCTCGTACCGCTGCCGCTCGGGAGAGAAATGCGCGATCGACGCCCAGAAGCGGGTGATCCCCAGCATCAATTCGGCGCCCTGAGCGCGCAGGAAAGCGGTGTCGCCGGTGATGGTGACGTAGTGCCACACGCTGTAGAAGATCGCCGCGCTCACGTGCCGCTGATTGTGCGACAGGTCCGGGTCCCACCGCCCCGACATCGGGTTGAGGTGCACCTTCTGGGTCTCCTCCGAGCCGATCGATCCGCTCTGCCACGGGTACATGAACCCGCGGTAGCCGGAAGCCTCGGCCTGCATCTGCGCCTCGGCCCGGCGTCGGTACCGGTACTGCAACATCCCGCGCGTGATCTCGGGGGCGCGGTGGGTGAGGAACGGGTAGACGAACATCTCGTCCCAGAACACGTGCCCGCGGTAGGCCTCCCCGTTGATGCCGCGCGCGGGCACCCCGGCATCCATGTCGGCGGTGTGGTGGGAGCAGGTCTGGAGCAGGTGGCAGATGTGCACGCGGAGGAGATGCTGGGCCTCGTCGTCGCCGCCGACCACCCGCACGTCACACCCGCGCCACAGGCGGTCCCAGGCCGCACGGTGCCGGACGTGGGCCGCCTCGAATCGTCGCGCCCGGGCGATTTCGCGCCCGGCACGCCGCATCGTCTCGCCCGTGGCCGCGTCGCGGGAGGTCACCACGGCGGCGGCCTTGTCGATCGTGACGGGGACGCCGCGTCGCAGGTCCAGGTGGAGGGTCTGTTGGATGTGGTCGGGGGTACGCAGGTCGGTGCGGGGCACCGCGACCTCCCGCCCCGCGGTGTGGACGACGGTTCTGACGACGACGGCGACGTGGATCTCCGACTCACGGGTGCGCGTCTTGAGAGCCATGACGTCCCGCGCCGGGAACTCGGTGGCCACCGGCAGCAGGTGGGTGGACTCGAGCTGGCGGTACCGGGGCACGCCCGTGTTGGTGACCCGCCCGTCTATCGCCGTGACGACCTCGGCGGCGCCCGACCAGTTGAGCGGAGTGAGGGTCCATTCGAGGTGGGCGTGGTGTCGCTCGGCCATGGACACGAAGCGCCGACTACGCAGTTCGGTCTCCCGTCCTCTCGGGTCCCGGAAGCGGATCCGGCGGGTGAGCAGGGCATCGCGGAGGTCGAGCTCGTGCTGGTAGTCGAGCAGTTTCACCTCGGCCAGTCGCAGGACCTCGCCGCCGTCGATGCGCAGGCTCATGGGAAGCCAGTCCGGCAGGTTCACCAGGTCTTCATTGACCACCGGCACGCCGGCGAGGATGGTGGTGGCGCGGTTGTGGAGGCCGTGGATGTAGGTGCCCGGGTAGTGGGTGTCGTCGGCGTGTTCCCATTCGGCGGCACCGCGGGTGGCCAGGTAGCCGTTGCCGGTGGAGGTGAGGGTTTCTCGCAGGCCCTCGTCGGCGGGGTCGAATCCGGTGTAGGCGAGCGTGAACGTGTCATCGGCCTGCCCGGAGCGGCTGTCGTTCTCCGTGTCGATGCTGGTCACACGTCTGACACAACCACAGCGGCAGTTCTCCCGCCGGAGGACTGGTGCAGGTGTGACGGATCGTCATCTCGCCGAGACCCGGCACAGCACGGCTTCCTATATGATCTAGGTCACAGTCGGGACGGTCCGGGTCGCGTCGCGTTCCCCCCTGTTCGACCGTTCCGTCGGGAGAAGGGGTGCATCATGACCGTTCAGCTCATCGAGATCACGGAGGACGTTGCCGACCGCATGCAGGTCCTCACCACTCCGACCGCCTCTCAGGTGGGCGATGCCCGCATGATCATCATCGACCTGCTGGGGTCGGAGCCGTCGTGGCCGCTTGCCGTGCTGGTCGACCACGTGTGTACCGCCTACGAGGCGCCGGACGGCGAGCGGCTGATGGTGGATCTTCGCGACCGCGAGGGCCTGGCGGACGACGAACTGCGCGACGAGCCCGCCCTCAAGCACGTGCGTTGGGTCAGGGCCACACGGATGGCGCTGCACGAGCTCACCTCGGCGCGCGAGGTCGTGTGGAGCCTGCCGTCGGACGATCCGGACGAGGTCGACCACCCGGAGGTGGAGGTCCTCATGTCCGGATCGAGGCCGCGCGCGTTCCGGATCTACGTCGGCGAGCCACTGCCGGACGGGTCGGTGTCCCTGCGGTAGTGCGGCCCCGGGTCAGTCGGCTCCCGGCCGTCCCGGTCTCCGCCCCCGCGGTAGCGCACGGCCACGACCAGCATGACCGCGCCCACCACGATGAAGGACAGCACCCGGAACAATCCGGGCAGCGTGGAAAGGTCGAGGAACAGCAGCTTCGCCAGCGCGAGCCCGCCCAGCACGAAGCCGAGCGTGCGGGCGTCGGCGATGCGCGGGCTGGCGGTGAGCACGAGCCAGGCCGCGCAGCAGATCCACAGCACCGTCACCACGAGGTGCGCGGCGAGGAAGCCGCCCCGCGCGTTGCCGGACAGCTCGCCGATCACCACGCCCGCCGCCACCACCATCACCGACAGGGCCGCGAGCGCCACCACCACGCCGGCCATGACCAGGCGACTCGCCCCGCCGGCGCGTCGCCG
>CAMNYG010000285.1 GCA_946570335.1 uncultured Dietzia sp.
AGGGGCCATGGCGGCGAGCACGGAAATCAGCGCGACCTGTCCGATGTGGTGCCCGGGTTGGCCGCCGCGATCATCCCGCTGGCCCTGCTCTGCGGACTCGCCCTGGGGTGGACCACCGTCACGGTCCGACGCACGCAGACTCTCCGCACCCACACCGTCGCGGCCGTCGGCGACCGACTCGCGGCACTGCGGGGCGAGGCCGAACAGGCACTGGGCGCACGGATTCTCGCGGCCGAGGCGGTGATCACCGACGGCTTCGCCCACGACCCGGGCCCCCGCGTGGCCGACCTGGAGCGCCGGATCCGCCGGCTCCGGGCAGGAGGGAACACCCCGCAGCCCCCTGTCCCGAGTACAGTTGCGGGACCCGTCGGCGCGGCACCGGCCGCCCCCGTCCCCACAGGGAGCCCCTCCCCATGACCGAGCCACTCTTCGGATCGGAGCCCTTCGACCAGCGTCCCGCCCCGGACGTCTGCGGACTCGAGGGCGCGCCGCTCGCCGAGGCGTCGTCGCTGGGGTTACACGTGCCCGTCGGGGACAACGTCCTCGACCTCGGGGCCCCCGAGGCGGATCTCGACGGAGACGGCTTCATGGAGGCGGTCACCCTCGGCGACGACCGCGGACTGACCGTGTACACGGACTCCGACGGAGACGGCACCGTGGACCACGTCTCGACCGTGCGATTCGACGGCAGTTACGACTCGTGGCGGCTGGCCAACCCTACCGAGGGGGTTCCCTTCGGTGGCTTCACCAACGAGACCCGCGAGGGCGGCACCGAGGGCTCCCCCGTGCCCGCTCGCTGGGAGCGGATCGACCACGGCCACATCTAGCTACCTGAGGGATACCTCACATATCGGTGCGGGAAGGGGCTTGGGCGACGCGCCTGATCATGGTTGACGATACTGTGTGGTGAAGACCATGCACCACGCGCGAGGAGCAGTGATGACCAGCACCACCATTCCCGGCCTCGAGGGTAAGGCACCAACAGATCACGCGGAGATGCTCGCGTGGATCAACGAGGTGGCCGAGCTCACCCAGCCGGCCCGGGTCGTCTTCGCCGACGGCTCCGACGCGGAGTGGGATCGGCTCACCACCGAGCTCGTCGACGGCGGCACCTTCGTCAAGCTCAACGAGTCGAAGAAGCCCAACTCCTTCCTCGCCCAGTCGGACCCCAAGGACGTCGCCCGCGTCGAGTCGCGCACGTTCATCTGCTCCGAGAAGGAGGAGGACGCCGGACCGACCAACAACTGGCGCGCCCCCGCCGAAATGCGCGCGGAGATGACCGAGCTGTTCCGCGGCAGCATGCGTGGCCGCACCATGTACGTGGTGCCCTACTGCATGGGCCCCCTGGACGCCGAGGACCCCAAGCTCGGCATCGAGCTCACCGACTCGGCCTACGTCGTGGTCTCCATGAAGATCATGACCCGCATGGGCCAGGCCGCGATGGACAAGATCGGCTCGGACGGCGCATACGTCAAGGGCCTGCACAGCGTGGGCGCGCCACTCGCCGAGGGCGAGGAGGACGTGCCCTGGCCGTGCAACGAGGAGAAGTACATCACCCACTTCCCGGAGACCAGGGAGATCTGGTCGTACGGCTCCGGCTACGGCGGCAACGCCCTGCTCGGCAAGAAGTGCTTCGCCCTGCGCATCGCCTCCGCCATGGCCCATGACGAGGGCTGGATGGCCGAGCACATGCTCATCCTCAAGCTCATCTCACCCGAGGACAAGGCCTACTACATCGCCGGAGCGTTCCCCTCGGCGTGCGGCAAGACCAACCTGGCGATGATCCAGCCGACGCTTGAGGGCTGGCGCGCCGAGGTCGTCGGTGACGACATCGCGTGGATGCGCTTCGGCGCCGACGGCCGCCTGTACGCGGTCAACCCGGAGTACGGCTTCTTCGGGGTGGCCCCCGGCACCAACTACTCGTCCAACCCCAACGCCATGAAGACGCTGGAGCCGGGCAACGCGGTCTACACCAACGTCGCGCTGACCGACGACGGCGACGTGTGGTGGGAGGGCCTCGAGGGCACCCCGGACCACCTCATCGACTGGCTCGGCAACGAGTGGACCCCGGAGGGCGACGGCAAGGCCGGCAACGCCGCGCACCCCAACTCCCGCTACTGCGTGCCGATCGAACAGTGCCCCGTCGCCGCACCCGAGTTCAACTCGCCCGAGGGGGTGCCGATCTCGGCGATCCTCTTCGGCGGACGTCGTGCCGACACCGTTCCGCTGGTGAGCGAGGCCTACTCGTGGAACCACGGCGTCTACATCGGCGCGACCCTGTCCTCCGGGCAGACCGCCGCCGCCGAGGGCCAGGTCGGTGCCGTGCGCCGCGACCCGATGGCCATGCTGCCGTTCCTCGGCTACAACGTCGGCGACTACTTCCGGCACTGGATCGACATGGGCGAGCGCGGTGGCGACAAGATGCCCAAGATCTTCCTGGTCAACTGGTTCCGCAAGGGCGACGACGGGCGCTTCGTGTGGCCCGGCTTCGGCGAGAACAGCCGCGTCCTCAAGTGGATCGTCGACCGCATCGAGGGTCGTGTCGACGGTGACCGGACCGCCGCCGGCCTCACCGCCCGCGCCGCCGACCTCGACATGACCGGCCTGGACACCCCGATCGAGGACGTCGAGGCCGCCCTGGCCGTCGACCCGGAGGAGTGGCGTCGCGAACTGCCGCTCATCACCGAGTGGCTCGAGTTCTGCGGCCCCAAGGTCCCGGCCGAGATCCACGCGGAGTTCGAGGCACTCAAGGAGCGCCTGGGGTGACTCCCCGCATCGCCGCGTAGGCAGAGCGGGCCACACCGATCCGGAGTGGCCCGCTCTCCATTTCGGCACCGCCGGGCCGACCGCGCGCGGAGACCGCCGTCGATGTGGGGCGCGCCCACGTCCATTAGAATGTTCCCACCAATCACCATCCCCGCCTGGCAGATGCCACAGTTGAGGATCAATTCGTTGCCCGATGATTCGGGAAAGGGAGTGGGCATGAGGGCGAGCACGATCGCACTCGCCGCGATACCGGTGCTACTGGGAGGCCTGGGGCTCGCCGTGGTCGCCGGTGGGATCAACCCGCTCGATCCGTTCATCCCCGCCTCCGAGGACGTCCCGGCCCGCCCGGACACAGGTTCCGGCGCCGAGTCGCACGAGTCGGTCACCGGCACCCCGATCGACGGACGGCGCCCGCACCTGTCCGTGATCGACGGGCGCTTGAACCTCTTACTACCGGCACCGCTGCCCGCGATCCTCTCGCTCCTGCCGGGGAGTGCAATCGATCTGGCGCCGCCCCCCTCGGAGCCCGCGGGTGACGACACGCCGGTCCCCGCCCCCACCGGGCC
>CAMNYG010000286.1 GCA_946570335.1 uncultured Dietzia sp.
GCGAGTGCAGGAAGAGGAGCGGATGCGTTTGGGAGCGCGCCCTGCTGACATCGGCGCGCGCGGATGCGCGGTGGGCGGGGAGTGGATGCCCGGTGGGCGGGTGCGGGTGCCCGGTGGGGGCTCGGGCGTGGGGTTACTGGCCGCGGAACTCCGGCTTGCGCTTCTCGGCGAAGGCGCGCGGGCCCTCCTTGGCATCAGCGGAGGCGAACACGCGACCGCCCACCTCGGCGTCCACCTTGAACGCCTCCTCTTCGTGCATGCCCTCGGTGCGGCGGATCGTCTCGATCATTCCCTGCACCGCGAGCGGTCCGTTGGCGGCGATCGACTCGGCGATCTCGAGCGCCTTGTCCAGGGCGGAGCCGTCGTCCACCACGTGGCCGATCAGCCCGAAACGCTCGGCCTCCTCGGCGGTCAGATGACGGCCCGTCATGAGGACCTCCATCGCGACCGTGTACGGAATCTGACGCACGAGCCGCACCGCCGAACCGCCCAACGGGTACAGGCCCCAGCGTGCCTCCGAGACGCCGAACTTCGCCGAGCGCCCAGCCACCCGGATATCGGTACCCTGCAGGATCTCCGTCCCACCGGCGATCGCCGGGCCCTCCACCGCCGCGATGAGCGGCTTGGTGAGACGACGGCCCTTGAGCAGGGCGGGGAGCTTGGTCAGATCCCATCCGCCGCCCGCGAACTTGTCGCCCGGGGCGTCCTTGTTCATGGCCTTGAGGTCCGCGCCGGCACAGAAGAAACCTCCCGCACCAGTGAGAATGCACGCGCGGATCTCCGGATCCGAATCCACGAGATCCCAGGCGGCCTCCATGCCGCGCATCATCGGGCCCGACAGGGCGTTGCGGGCCTCGGGCCTGTTCATGGTGACGATCAGGACGTGGCCGCGGCGCTCGGTGAGCAGGTGCTGGTCCTCGGGTGTGACGGCGCTGGACATCGGGCCTCCAGAAAGATCTCTTTATGACGGGATCGATGTAACCCGCCCCACAGGACGGTAACACGTTCTAGTTTAGGGGCATGGCATACACAATCGGAGATCTCGTCGAGCACAGCGTGGACCGGGTCCCGGACCGCGAGGTCCTGGTTCAAGGCGATCGGGTCCTGACTTTCCAGGAGCTGGAGAACCGCGCCAACCGGCTCGCCCACCACCTCCAGTCCGTCGGCGTGCAGCCCGAGGGGAAGGTCGCGCTCTACAGCCGCAACACGATCGAGGCCGTCGAGACGATGGTCGCGATCTTCAAGATCCGCGCCGTCATGATCAACGTGAACTTCCGGTACGTGGCAGCGGAACTCGAGTATCTGCTGAACAACTCGGACAGCGTTGTCGTCGTCGTCGAACGTCGCTACACCGCCACCCTCGCCGAAGCCCTCCCCAAGACCCCGGGCGTCACCCACGTCGTGGTGGTCGAGGACGGCACCGACGCCCCCGACCCGCAGGTCCCCGCCGGCGTCACCGTCACCCACTACGAGGACGCACTCGCCGCCCAGTCACCCGAACGCGACTTCGGCGAGCGCTCGAACGACGACATCTACATGCTCTACACCGGCGGCACCACCGGCGCCCCCAAGGGCGTCGTCTGGCGGCAAGAAGACGTGTTCATGGTCCTCGGCGGCGGAATCGACTTCCTCACCGGAGAGAAGGTCGCCGACGAATGGGAACTGGCCAACAAGGCCGTCGACGGCGGCGTCCTGGTCCGCGCCGCCCTCCCACCACTCATCCACGGCGGCGCCCAGTGGGCCATCTTCATGGCGCTGTTCGCCGGCCACACCAGCGTGCTCATCCCCGAGTTCGACCCCGAGTCCGTCTGGCAGACCGTCACCGACCGCAAGGTCAACCTCATGTTCATCACCGGCGACGCCATGGCCCGCCCCATGATCGAGGCCTGGGACCCGGAGAAGTACGACGCCTCGAGCCTGCTCTACATCGGCTCGTCCGCGGCACTACTCTCGCCCTCGGTCAAGGACCAGTTCATCGAGGCGTTCCCCAACCTCATGCTCTCCGACGCGATCGGCTCCTCCGAGACAGGATTCTCCGGCCTCTCCACCGCCGAGAAGGGCAAGACCCACACCGGTGGGCCCCGCGTGATGATCGACGGTGAGACCACCGTGTTGGACGACGACGGCAACGAGGTCAAGCCCGGATCCGGAGTCATCGGCAAGGTGGCACGAACCGGGCACATCCCGCTCGGCTACTACAAGGACGAGGCCAAAACCGCCGAGACCTTCCGCACCTATAACGGCAAGCGCTACGCGATCCCCGGCGACGACGCCCGCGTCGAAGAAGACGGCACCGTCACCATGCTCGGCCGCGGCTCGGCGTCCATCAACACCGGCGGCGAGAAGGTCCACCCCGAAGAGGTCGAGGCCGCGCTCAAGACCCACCCCGACGTCTACGACGCCCTGGTGATCGGAGTGCCGCACGAACGTATGGGCCAGCAGGTGGCCGCCGTCCTCCAGACCCGCGACGGCACCTGCCCGCCGATCGAGGAGCTCAACGAGTACGCCCGCAAGGAGATCGCCCGCTACAAGTGCCCCCGCGCACTGTGGGTCGAACCCACCGTCAAGCGGAACCCCGCAGGCAAGCCCGACTACCGCTGGGCCGCGGAGATCGCCGCGTCCCGCCCCGCCGCAGACAGCCAGGAGATAACCAAGTGAGCATCAAGACCTCCCTCGCCGAAGAGTTCGGGATCGAGTACCCGATCTTCGCCTTCACCCCGTCCAAGGCCGTCGCCGCCGCCGTCACCCGCGCCGGCGGCATGGGCGTGCTCGGTTGCGTCCGCTACAACGACCCCGCCGAACTCGACGAGGTCCTCGACTGGATGGACGCCAACACCGACGGCAAGCCGTACGGCGTCGACGTGGTGATGCCCAACAAAGTGCCCACCGAGGGCAGCTCCATGGACCTGGGCGCCATGATCCCCGAGGAGCACAAGAGCTTCGTCAACCGCGTCCTCGACGACCTGGGAGTCCCGCCGCTCGGCGACGACGCCGCGGAGAACGCCGGAGTCCTCGGATGGCTCCACTCGGTCGCGCAGTCGCACGTCGACGTGGCCCTGAAGCACCGGCCCGTGCTGATCGCCAACGCCCTCGGCTCCCCGCCGGTCGACGTGATCAAGCAGTCCCACGACGCCGGACTCAAGGTCGCCGCTCTGGCCGGCAGCACCAAGCACGCGCTGGCGCACGTGGAGAACGGGGTCGACATCGTGATCGCCCAGGGCGGCGAGGCCGGCGGGCACACCGGCGAGGTGGCCACCATGGTCCTAGTGCCCGAGATCATCCGCGCGCTCGACGGCCGGGCGCCCGTGCTCGCCGCCGGCGGACACGGC
>CAMNYG010000287.1 GCA_946570335.1 uncultured Dietzia sp.
TCCGGTGAGGTCACCGTGCCCGAGGACTTCCGCGGTTGGCTGTACTTCACCGAGACGATTGCCGGGGACAAGGCGACGAAGGAATGGAAGGGAATCCACGGTCAACCTCGTGAGACCGGATTCGTCCCGTGGACTCCTACCGCCGACACCGAAGCGGTGCTTGAGGGCACATCGACCCACGACGAGGTGGCTGTGACCGGTCTGCGGCCGGGTTCGGAAGCCGTCCTCACCATCACCGCCTACCACGTGGAGACCGAACCCGAGCAGTCGAAGGAGCCCGACGGCACGGAGCTGTCCGTGCAGGACTTCACCGTCATCGCCGACGAGAAGGGCCACGTCGAGATCAGCACTGAGCCGATCGACATGCCCGTCGGCTGGGTCACCTATGTGACGACGATCGAGGGCAGCGACGTCAACGCGGAGTGGACGAGCGACTGGGGCGTCCCCGCAGAAACCGTGCACCGTCCGCCCGAGGAGAAGCCGTCCACTCCCCCGGCACCACCGGAGACGCCGAGCACACCGCCGGCGCCACCGGAACAGCCGGAGCAGCCGAGCACGCCACCCGAGCAGCCGGAACAGCCCGAGGCCCCCGAGAAGCCCGAGTCCCCACCGGTCGAACCGGTCGCGGAGGCTCCTGAGTCACCCGCGGCCCCGGTGCCCGAACTGCCTCGCACCGGCACAACCGGAAACGGAATGCTCATCGGTTTGGGCATCGTCCTCGTCGGTCTCGGCTCAACGATCCTGTTGATCTCCGGCAGCCGCCGCGAGAAGGACTGAAACTGTCGGTGAATACACGTCACCCCCGACCGCAGGTGCACGGTCGGGGGTGAGGTGAGTTCAGTCCTGAACCCAGGTGTCGGCCCAGGCGCGGGCGCCGTTCATCATCAGCCCGACATCGGCACCGACGAGGACGAAGGACGCTCCGGCATCCAGGTACTTCCGTGCCTGGTCGGGGTCGAAGGCGTTGACACCGACAGGTTTGCCGGCGGCCTTCACCGCTTCGAACGTCCGCGCCACCGCATCGGTGACGTCCGGATGAGTCTGCTGACCGAGAAGCCCCATCGACGCGGCGAGGTCGGAGGGTCCAACGAAGACCTGGTCGATTCCGTCGACCGCGGCGATCTCGGCGGCATTGTCGACCGCGGTCGCCGATTCGATCTGCACGGTCAGGGACACGAACTCCTCCGCACGACCCAAGTACCCGTCCACGGCATTCCACCGGGAGGCCCTGGCCAGGGCCGAACCGACCCCGCGCACACCTCTCGGCGGATAATGGACGGCCGCCACAGCCGCCTCGGCGTCGGATTTCGTATCGACCATCGGCACGAGCAGATTCTGCGCGCCGAGGTCGAGGTACTGCTTGATGAGCACACGATCATTCACCGGCACCCGCACGACCGGGGTCGCCGGGTAGCCGTTCATCGCGCGCAGCAGACTCGTCGTGGTCTCGAGTCCGATCGGAGAATGCTCTGCGTCGATGAGCACCCACTGCATCCCCGAGGCGGCGGCGATCTCGGCGGCCACGGGCGAACCCGAGCACACCCACATCCCGGCCAGGTACTCGCCATCGCCGAGTCCGGTCACACGGTCTGAGAAGGTCTGCGGCAGTTCTACTCGAAACGGCATGTGATGACTCCCAGCTCTCCGTAGTCGGCGTGGACGGTGTCGCCGGGATGGACCCACATGGGGCGGGTGAACGATCCGGCGAGCACGGTCTCTCCGGCCTGCAGCACATCGCCGTGTTCGGCGAGTTTGTTCGCCAGCCACACGATTCCGCGGGCCGGGTGGTCGAGCACGGCGGCGGCGACTCCGGAGTCCTCGATCGTCTCGTTGCGATAGAGCAGGGCGTTCACTCGGCGCAGGTCGACGGCGTCGACGGCGACCGGTCGTCCGCCGAGGACCATCGCACCCAGTGCCGCATTGTCCGAGATGGTGTCGACGATCGTGCGCCCCTCCATCTCGATGCGCGAGGACAGGACCTCGAGTGCGGGAACGACGTACTCGGTGGCGCGGAGGACGTCGAAGAGACTGACGTCGGGCCCGCGCAGCTCCTCGCGCAGCACGAAGGCGAGTTCGACTTCGATGCGCACGCCCGAATACTGCGAATGGTCGATCACGGACCCGGTGTCATAGACCTGGTCGGCGAAGA
Source organism: uncultured Dietzia sp. (assembly GCA_946570335.1). GTDB lineage: Bacteria > Actinomycetota > Actinomycetes > Mycobacteriales > Mycobacteriaceae > Dietzia. The sequence continues at coordinate 2,150 of CAMNYG010000287.1, forward strand.
TCGCCCCGTAGTCGGGTTCGGTGATCCCGGTGGCCTGCTGCATCGGCTTCGAGGTCAGGCCGATCTTGTGGCCATAGAGCCGACGGCCTGCGGCTTCACCGCGACGGCGCCATTCGTTCTGCACCGCGTAGGAGTCCTCGACCGTCATGTCCGGATACTTCGCGGTGAGCAGACCGATCTTCGATCGTGTCCGCTCCGCCTGAGCGAGATCGTCGGCGATGGCCGCGATCGTTGCCTCATCGAGCATGTGGATTCCTTTCAGAGCTGGTTGCCCAGCTTGCCCTCATTCTCATCCGCGCGGGTGTAGGAGAACCCGTCGGCGCCGATCGTCACTGCCATCTCCGAATCGTCCGTGCGAGCATGCACAGGCTGCGGATTGCCATCGAGGTCGAGGACGAGGGACGCATCCGTGTACCAGGACGGCACGACGGGGTTGCCCCACCAGTCGCGGCGCTGATTGTCGTGGACGTCCCAGGTGATGACCGGGTTGTCCGGGTCTCCGGTGTAGTAGTCCTGCGTGTACACCTCGACGCGGTGCCCGTCGGGATCGCGAAGGTAGAGGTAGAACGCGTTCGAGACTCCGTGGCGGCCGGGGCCGCGTTCGATCGAATCGGAGCGGCGCATCGCACCGAGCTTGTCGCAGATGGAGAGGATGTTGTGCTTCTCATGCGTGGCGAAGCAGACGTGGTGCATGCGCGGTCCGTCGCCGCCGGTCATCGCCGTGTCGTGGACGGTGGACTTACGGCGCATCCATGCGGCATAGACCGTGCCCTCCTCGTCCTGGATGTCCTCCGTGACGCGGAAGCCGAGGTCCTGCATGTACTTCACAGCCCGAGGCACATCCGGGGTGACCTGGTTGAAGTGGTCGAGTCGGACGAGTTCGCCGGGGATGTGCAGGTCGTAGCGCCACGACATGCGTTCGACGTGATCGGACTGGTAGAAGAACTCGTACGGGAAGCCGAGCGGGTCGACCACGCGCACGGAGTCGCCCACGCCCTTGACGAACCCGTCGGGGTTGCGACGGACATCGCAGCCGAGTTCGGTGTAGAAGGCCACGGCCTTGTCGAGCTCTTCCGGGCTGCGCACCCGGTAGGAGAACGCGGCCACGGCAGCGACCTCGCCCTTGCGCAGGACGAGATTGTGGTGGATGAACTCCTCCGTCGAGCGCAGGTAGAG
>CAMNYG010000288.1 GCA_946570335.1 uncultured Dietzia sp.
CCAGATCTCCCAGTACCTCGCCGGCGGCCGCCGGGTGTTCGGCCTACCGCTGGACACCCGCCTGGCCACGGGCTTCCGCGGGCAGGTCCAGCGCCACCTCGCCGACATCGCCTACGGGCGGACCGCCACCTACGGCCAGCTCGCAGCGGACCTCGACCGACCCGGTGCCGTCCGCGCGGTCGGCACCGCCTGCGCCACCAATCCACTGCCCCTGGTGTGGCCGTGTCACCGCATCCTGCGCTCCGACGGCGGGCTCGGCGGGTACCGGGGCGGCGTCGAGGCGAAGCAGCGGCTCCTCGCCATGGAATCGGCGGCGTGACCGCGGCATCGGTCACCGCGCTGTTCGTGGTCTGGGCGATCGCTGTGGTGTCGCCGGGGCCCGACGTCGTCGTCGTTCTCCAGCGCTCCCTCGCCGGGCGGCGTCACGGCCTCGCCACCGCGGTGGGGGTCGTCGCGGGCCTGGCGGTGTGGCTGGCGGCCGCGTTCGCCGGCGTCGCCACGCTGGTACGCGTCTACCCGCAGGTCATGACGGTGCTCCAGGTCGCCGGCGGTCTCCTCCTGGCCGGCCTCGGTGTGCTCGGACTGCGCGGCTGGTGGCGTGACCGCGCCACCGCCCACAGTGAGAATCCGCGGACCGGGAATGAGATCCGCTACCCCGACACGGGTGGCGGAACCGGAGGGGGAGTAGCGAGTGCCGGGAGCGGGGTCGACGTCGCGCGCGGCCTGCTCACGAACCTCGCCAACCCCAAGGCACTCGTGTTCTTCGGCGCTGTACTCACCCCGTTCCTGCGCGGACAGGTCTCGGTGGCGGCGTCGGTGGCGATCGTCGCGGGGATGATCGCGATCGCGCTCGCGTGGTTCGGCGGACTCGCACTGATCGCGTCGCACAGGACGGTCAACGAGCGTGTCGGCCGGCTGCTGCCGTGGGTCGACCTCGTGGCCAGCGGGCTGTTCGTGGCGGTGGGGGTGGCGTTCGTCAGCGCCGCGTTCGCCTGACCGGTAGTCGGGATACGTTCTCCTGCATGGATTCCCGCGTCGATCACCACAGCTGGCTCCGTGCCGCCCTCGCGGTGTTCGCCGTCGGCTGGGGCGCCAATCAGTTCGCACCGCTGCTGTACATGTACCGCACAGGCCAGGGCCTGACGCAGTCAGACGTCACCGCCATGTTCAGCGTGTACATCGTCGGCCTGTTGCCCACCCTGCTCGTCGCGGGCCGCTGGTCCGACCGCAACGGGCGGCGCGTCCTCATGCGGCCCGTACTCGTGTTGTCGCTGGTCGCGACGGTGCTCATGCTTTTCGGTGGGCAGAATCCGCTCTGGCTGTACCTCGGCCGGTTCCTCGCGGGGCTCGCCTCCGGCGCGGCGTTCGGGGCCGGCAGCGCCTGGGTTCGCGAACTCTCCGCCGGCGCTCCCCCCGGCACCGGTGCCCGCCGTGCAGCGATCGCACTGACCGGCGGATTCGGACTCGGCGGCCTGGTGGCCGGGCTCGTGGGCCAGTTCGCGCCCGCGCCCATGATCTCGCCATACGTGCCACATCTCGTCCTGGGTGTCCTCGCGCTGGTCGTCGCCTGGAACGCCGCCGACCCGTACGTTCCCGCCGGGCAGGCCGATCCGTCACCGCTCATCCCCGCCAGTGCCGGCAGTCGCCGCTTCCTGCTCGGTGTGGCGCCGTGGGCGTGGCTGGTGTTCGGCTGCGCCAGCATGTCGTTCGCCGTGCTGGCCGACCTGCTGGGTGGCGACGCCGGCGGACTGCCCACCGCCTATGCGGCCGTCATGGTGGGTGTGACGCTCGGTTCCGGCGTACTGATCCAGCCGGTCATCCGCAGGCTCGCCGTGAACACTCCCCCGTCCAGGCCTCCGATCATCGGGCTCACGGCCGCGTCGATCGGTATGGCCGCCGGCGCCGTACTGGCCGCGGCCACTGATCTGCCCGGCCGTGCCCTGTGGCTTCTGCCCGTCGCCGTGCTGCTGGGCATCGGCTACGGGACGCTGCTGGTCGCTGGCATGGTGGAGGTCGAACTGCAGTCCGGGCCGCGTGACCACGCCGGGCTCGTGGCCGTGTTCTACGTGATCGCCTACCTCGGTATGGGCACCCCGTACGTGATCGCGGAGCTCGCACGTTTCGGAGGACCGGTGCCGTGGATCGCCGCGTTCGCGGTCGTGTGCGCGCTGCTCATCCCGCTCACCCAGCGCCAACTGCGCTGATCGCCCCGCACGCCGTAACCCGCACCCCGGCCGCCCCCGCGCCCTGCACCCCGGGCGCGGAGTCGTTCCGTGCAGCGTTTTCCCAGGACGCCTGGGAGAATGGGCTGACGCTGTGACTCAACCCGGGCCCGGCGGCGGGGCTCCGGCCGGGTCAGCCGGAGTTGCGCAACGCCGTGGCCAGACCGTTCATCGTCAGCTGAATGCCTGTGCGCACCTGCGGGTCCTCGTCCCCGGCCCGGTAACGGCGCAGCAGCTCGACCTGGAGGACGTTCAGTGGTTCCAGGTACGGGAACCGGTTGCGGACGGAGCGGGCGAGCGCTGGGTTGTCGTCGAGTAACGTCTCGTGGCCTGTCACGGCCAGAAGCATCTCGCGGGACAGCTCGAACTCGTCGGAGATCACGCGGTGGATGCGTCGACCCACCTCCGGGTCGGGCACGAGGGACGCGTATCGGCCGGCCAGGTCCATGTCGGCCTTGGCCATGACCTGCGCCATGTTGGACAGCGTGGTGCGCAGGAACGGCCAGTCGGCGTACAGCCGCCGAAGCGTGGCGAGCCGCTCCTCGGGAGAGACACCCGCCGCACTGGTCCCGCCGGCCCCGCTGACTCCGGCCGAACCCGAGCTGACATCGGAGACCTCGCCCTCGACCCACCGTCGCAGCGCCGTGCCCACACCGAACCAGCCGGGCAGCATGACCCGCGACTGCGACCACGACAGCACCCACGGGATCGCCCGCAGATCGTCCACGCTGGAAGTCTGCTTCCGCGAGGTGGGCCGCGAGCCGATGTTGAGCTCCCCGATCTCGCTCACCGGGGTGGACGTGGTGAAGTACTCGATGAACCCGTCGTCGTCGTGCACCAGCGACGCGTACGCCTGTCGCCCGAGCCGCGCGAGCTCGCCCATCACCTCGTAAGCCCGGTCGGCCTCGTCGCCGAGCCCCTCGACGTCCAGCAGCGAGGCCTCGAGCGTGGCCGCGACTAGTGCCTCGAGGTTCCGGCGGGCCCGTCGCGGCTCGGAGTACTTGGCCGAGATGACCTCACCCTGCTCGGTGATCCGCAACGCCCCCTGCACCGCCCCGGGCGGTTGGGCGAGGATCGCGTCGTACGAGTT
>CAMNYG010000289.1 GCA_946570335.1 uncultured Dietzia sp.
TGGCAAAAGCTTGCTAGAGACCATCGGTTTAAGCGATAACCATGGTCACCTCTAGGGAAATATTTGTGAGATACTATTTACTGCTCCAATACCGGATCAATAAAAGGGGGTATCAGCCACCCTACACATTTGGCAATGCCTCACATGGCGTGGCCGCTGGGGAACGAGTAGCTCTCCTCCTGCACGATATGGGCGAAGAACGTCGGGCGGGTCCGGCGGTACATCACCTTGAGTACCGAGTTGATGACCGTCGATCCCACGAGCGAGACGGTGAGCAGAGCGGCCGGGCGTCGGCTGCCGCGGACGGCGGCCAGGTAGCCGGCCACGCTGAGTGCAACGACGGGCACCGCGGTCACTCCGCCGAGTTCGGTGACGGCCCGGACGAGCCGGGTGCGCCGGGGCGAATGGCGTCGGCGAATCCACAGCATGAGGGGCCGGTCGAAAGACAACGGGGCGTTGCCGCGGACGCGTTCGGCCAGCTCGACGAACCCGATGACCGGGGTCGCGAATCCCACGAACGCGAGCCCGAAGATCCGCCACGTCCCGCGGGGGAGGGGCACCTGGTCGCGGTCGACGATGCTGCCGAAGACGTCGCGCGCGGGAGACATGCCACCACACTATGCAGGCAGCGGCTCGATCCACCACGGATCTCGTCGGAAGGTGCGCGGGCGCGGTTACTGTGGGCGTGTCGTACCGCTTGGCCGCGATCCGAGAAGTGGAGGGCTGATGAGCCGCATACGTGTGGAAGAAGACCTGCTCGGAACCCGGGAGGTGCCGGCGGACGCCTACTACGGCGTGCACACCGTCCGGGCGGTGGAGAACTTCCCGATCGGCTCCGCCTCGATCAGCGACATCCCGGACTTCGTCCGCGGGATGGTCATGGTCAAGAAGGCCGCCGCGCTGGCCAACCACGAGATGGGCGTGCTGGACAAGACGGTGGCCGACGCGATCGTCGGGGCGTGCGACGAGATCCTGGTCGACGGCCGGTGTATGGACCAGTTCCCGTCGTCGGTGTTCCAGGGCGGCGCCGGCACATCGGTCAACATGAACGCCAACGAGGTGGTGGCCAACCTCGCGCTCGAGCGGCTCGGACAGCCCAAGGGCGCCTACCACATCGTCAGCCCGAACGACCACGTCAACTGCTCGCAGTCCACCAACGACGCCTACCCGACCGGCTTCCGCATCGCGCTGTGGCACGCGCTCGAGCGGCTCGAGCCGGCGATCGTCGCACTGCGGGAGGCCTTCTACGACAAGTCGGAGGAGTTCCGCGAGGTTCTCAAGATGGGCCGCACCCAGTTGCAGGACGCGGTCCCGATGTCGTTGGGGCAGGAGTTCGGCGGCTTCGCCGTGACCCTGGACGAGGAGCTGCACGTGCTCGGCTCGGCGGCACGGATGCTGCTCGACGTCAACCTCGGCGCCACCGCGATCGGCACGGGCGTCAACACGCCGCCCGACTATCGCCGGTCGGTGATCAGTCACCTGCGGGCCGTGACCGGCCTTCCGGTCACCGGGGCGATGAACCTCATCGAGGCGACCAGCGACACCGGCGACTACGTCAACGTCCACGCCGCACTCAAGCGGACCGCGGCCAAGTTGTCGAAGATCTGTAACGACCTGCGACTGCTGTCCTCCGGGCCACGGGCGGGGCTGGGCGAGATCAATCTGCCCGAGCTACAGGCGGGGTCGTCGATCATGCCGGCCAAGGTCAACCCGGTGATCCCCGAGGTGGTCAACCAGGTGTGCTTCAAGGTGATCGGCAACGACGTCACGGTGACCATGGCCGCCGAGGCGGGCCAGCTGCAACTCAACGTGATGGAGCCGGTGATCGCGCAGGCCATGTTCGAGTCCATCTCACTGCTGACCTCCGCGATGGAGACGCTCACCGAGAAGTGCGTGCGGGGCATCACCGCGAACGTGGAGGTCGCGCGGCGCAACGTCCTGGACTCGATCGGGATCGTCACCTACCTCAACCCGGTGATCGGCCACCACAACGGCGACCTCGTGGGCCGCGAGTGCGCGCGCTCCGGGCGCGGCGTGCGGGATGTCGTACTGGAGATGGGACTCCTCTCGGAGGACGAGGTCGACGACATCCTGTCGCCGGCCAATCTGCTGCGTCCGCAGTACAAGGGCCGTCAGGCCGCTCCGGGCTCCGGCCCGACGGCCGACTGACGCAGCGTGTCCAGCGAGGAAAGATAGTGAAATTGGTCACGTGACCAGATACCGTCGAGGTATGAGTTCCTCCACAACACGCATCGTCTCGGGCCGTGAGATCTCGTTTCCCGTCCCCGTCGTGGCCGCCTCGATCTCCGGGGCGATGTTCCTCGGCCGGGCCGCCGTCGCCCGTCGGCTGATCGCCGGTGGTCGCCAGTCTGCGGTGCTCGACGCCGCCGGCGCCGAGCCGGTGTCGCTTCCCGGTGGGCGTACCCCGGTGTCGGTGATCCACGTGCGCTACCACGACGTGCCCGGCAACGTCCTCGGCGCCTATCACGAGATCGGGCTGGCCTTCCAGCTCAAGGTCCCGGGCGTCGGCACGCGGGTGCACATCCACGAGCTTCCGGTGGACCAGGATTTCACGCTGGCCGCGGGCAACGAGCTGTGGGGCTTTCCCAAGTGGAAGGGTGACATGGTCGGCACCGCCGGTGGTGCGCTCGACGATGCCCGCCTCGGAGCCGTCGGTTCCGGTGGCGCCTCGGGCATCGACCTCACGCTCGACACCCGGATCGGCCTCCCACTGCCGGGCAGCCAGTCGATCGGGATGAACTGCATTCAGGTCCTGGACGGCGAGCCCGTGCTGGTCGGCGCCAAGGCCAAGGTCTCGGGCGGCCGGATCCGTGTCGGCGGCGGCACCAGGATCGCGCTCGCCGCCGGTGCGGGGGACGGCGACCCGGACGTCGCGCGGTTCACCGCAGCCGTCCGTGAACTCGGCTTGAACCGCGCGCGGGCGGTGGCCACGTTCTCGTTCGAGAACTTCACCGCCCAGTTCCCGGCGCCCGCGCCGGTCCGCTGATCAGAGCTCGCTGACCAGCGCGACCGCCTCCCTTGCCGCGGGCTCGGCAGCGGCGCGGTCGGCGGGCACCAGTCCCACACGGCTACGTCGGTCGAGTACGTCGTCGACGGTCAGCGCGCCCTCGTGCGTCACCGCGAAGGAGAACTCGGCGCGGGTCACGTCCAGGCCCGCCGCCACCGGGTCGAGTGGGCGGTCCAGTCTGCTCACCGCCACGACGGTTGCCGCCTCCTGCCCGTATCGCTCCACCAGCGATGCGGGCAGCCGGCCGTCCGGGGACGGGGCGGCAGGGCTGGAACCCGC
>CAMNYG010000290.1 GCA_946570335.1 uncultured Dietzia sp.
GACGCCATGGGCACCTTCACCGGCCTCGGCAAGGAAGCCGAGCTCATGGACGCCGACGGCAACCTGCCCAACATGAAGTCCGCACTGGTGGTCGAGGGCTTCGGTGCCGTCGCCGGCGGTCTGACGTCGTCGTCGTCCAACACCGTGTTCCTCGAGTCCGCCTCGGGTATCGCCGAGGGTGCCCGGACCGGCCTGGCCAACATCGTCACCGGCGTGCTGTTCCTGCTCGCCATGTTCTTCACGCCGCTGTACGAGGTCGTGCCCGTCGAGGCGGCGGCGCCCGCACTGGTGATCGTCGGTGCGCTCATGATCGCGCAGATCAAGCAGATCGACCTGACGAACTTCGCCGTGGCGCTGCCGGCGTTCCTCACGATCGTCGCCATGCCGTACACCTACTCGATCGCCAACGGCATCGGCATCGGGTTCATCGCCTGGGTCGTCATGGCCAGCGCCACAGGCAAGGCGCGGACCGTGCACCCGATCCTGTGGATCGTCGCCGCCGCGTTCGTGGTGTTCTTCGGCATCGGACCCATCAGCGACGCGCTGTCCTGACGCCCGGTCTGTGGGAACGGCGGAAGCGGGGTCGGAATGACCGGGATGCGAGTCGTTGACGTCCGGGACCCGGCCGACCCGCTCCTGGACGACCTGCGCGATCTCAACAACTCAGACAGGCGGCCCGATCTGCCCGGTGGTCGCGGACTGGTGATCGCCGAAGGCACCTACGTGGTGGGCCGGATGCTGCTCTCGCGGTTCCAGCCCCACGTGATGCTCGGGACCGATACGCGGCTCACGCAGCTGCGGCGCGAGGCCGCCGCCGAGGGGTGGGATGCCGACGAGCGCGCCGGCGACGCGGTCTACCTGCGGGCGTCCAAGGATCTGATCAGCGAGGTGATCGGGTTCCGGTCCAGCCGCGATATCCTCGCCGCAGCCGAGCGACCCGAGCCGCTGACCGTCGAGTCCGTGGTGGACGGCGCGCGGACGCTCGTGGTGCTCGAGGGCGTCAACGACCCCGAGAACCTGGGAGCCATCTTCCGCAACTGTGCGGCACTCGGAGTGGACGGCGTCCTCTTCGGCGCCGCCGCCGGAGACCCTCTCTACCGGCGGGTCGTGCGCGTGTCGATGGGGCACGTGCTGCGACTGCCGTTCGCGCATCTGCCCGGGACCCCCACCACGTGGCAGCGCTCGCTCGAGAGCCTGCACGCCCGGGGCTTCCGGACCGTGGCGCTGACACCTTACGCCGATACGCCGCTGTCCCGGGCCGTGGACGCCGAGAAGGTCGCCTTCCTGCTGGGAGCCGAAGGGCCGGGGTTGACCGAGCATGCGATGAAGGCCTGCGACGTGCGCGCCGCGATACCCATGACCGACGGGACCGATTCGTTGAATGTGGCCACGGCTGGGGCGGTGGCGTTCTACGAGCGGGCGCGCGGGTCCTGACGGCATCGCTCGGCGCGCGGGCGTGCCGACCGGTCGCGCGGAGGTGCTGCGGCGGAGTGCCGCGAGGGAGTGTGGCGAGGGGGCGCCGTGACGGAGTGCTGCGGCCAGCCGGTCGCGGAGTTTTAGGTGGCATCAGCGCGAGGTTTCTGGCCGCAGGACGCGGCGGTGGCACCGAATTGCGCGGTGGTGGCACTGAAATCTGCGGGCCGACAGGCGAGCCCTGAGCGGGAGGGCCGGAGTCAGCGGGGGGCGTACATGATCACCGCGACCCCGACCAGGCAGACCAACGCACCCGTGACATCCCAGCGGTCGGGGCGGAAGCCGTCCATCGCCACGCCCCACAGCAAGGAGCCGGCGACGAACACCCCACCGTAGGCCGCGAGAATCCGACCGAAGTTCGCGTCTGGCTGCAGGGTCGCCACAAAACCGTAGGCGCCCAGCGCCGCAACGCCCAGCCCCATCCAGAGCCAGCCACGATGCTCGCGGACGCCCTGCCAGATCAGCCATGCACCACCGATCTCCAGCAGCGCTGCTAAGCCGAAAAGCAGAATCGACTTGGTGACGGTCACGGGTGGTTTCGTCCCCCGTCCCGCCCGTCGTCGCGTCGATGATCACGGCGACCGCCCCGGCTGTCACCCCTGCCGCGGCCGCGCTTGCGGGAGACCGGGTCGGCACCACGGCGGATCGAATCCGTGCCCCTGCGGACCGCGTCACCCACCCGGCCGGCGAACCCTCTCGCGAGGCCGCGAAGACCGCCACCTGAGGAACCGGAGGGGGAGGAGGGGAGGCGCTCGTAGTCGTCGTCGGAGTAGGGCGAAGACGCGCGGAGACCGGCGGCTTCGGGATCGTCGTCGGCTCCCGAGTCGCGTTGGGCCGCGGCATGCATCTCCGCGCGGCCCGGGCCGTCCGCCACGTGCAGGGCGGGCCCCGGAGGTGGCGTGTGCTGGCGGACCTCGCGCCGACCATCGGTGGCGAACCCATCGACCGGCACGTCCACGCCGCCGGGCTCCAAGTCGAAGCCCAGCCAGGCACGATGCGCCGCATGCAGGAGCGCCGACGCGGAAAAGGGGAGGGCGAGCGGATTGTCCCCGGTGCCCTCGAGCGGGAACTCCCCGGCCCAGTACGGGCGCTCGAACGGCAGTGGCATGCCCTCGTCCTCGACGATCCGGTCATCCGCCGCAGCAAACGAACGCACGAGCACACCGGACTCCCAGCGACCGAACCCGCTCACTTCGGTGTCCGCGTCGTACGAGAACTGCAGCACCGTGGGTGCCTCGACCAACCGCAGCCACACCTGGTCGGTCGTCGACGGCCGCACAGGCCCATCGATCGGCGTCTGCACCACCGTCAGACCGGGAAACGACCCGACGTAGATCTCGCCCGGCCCCGCCGACGCCGAACGATTGAGCGGGAACGTCCCGAGGGACGCCACAGTGACCGTCGGATGCAACCGCGACAGCAGCCGACGGGCGAACCCCGGATCAGAGCGCACACCGGATCGGAACAACGCGGCGGGATCCTCGGCGGACAAGTACCAGAAGGTCGCGACGTGATGGCCCATGGTCGGGTCAGTCATCCTTACTGCGGACACCGAGCAGGACGTCCTCCCACGACGGCATGGTCGGATGACGACGCGAAGACGGGCGACGTTGGGGCTCGGTGGGGGTGTGCTGCAGGAAATCCTCGTCGTCGTTGTCGTCGGTTGCGTCGGAGTCCGAGGACCGCGTGGCACCGGAGGCACCGGAGGCACCATCCTGCCCGGCCGCGCCGGCCGGACCGGTGGCGGGGGGGGTGGTCTGCCCGTCGGGGTCCTGCTCCTCGGCGTCCAGGAGCTCGCAGTTCCGCTCGGCCGTGGCCAGACCCGAGAGCACCA
>CAMNYG010000291.1 GCA_946570335.1 uncultured Dietzia sp.
GACGTGGTGACGCCCGCGCCGGACGCGATGCGCGCGGGGTGCCCGGAATTCAGATCGGCAGACCCGGTACGAACCCACAGAACGAGAACACGTTCTAGGCTGTGAGGTACTTCGTCGTCGTCACCGAAAGGCCACCACCGTGAGCGTCACCCCCGAGCAGATCCGCGCCACTGCCGACTCCTACATCGCCGCCCTCACCGCCGGCGACCTGGAGGGCGTCATGGCTCTCTACGCCGACAACGCCACGGTCGAGGACCCGGTCGGCGGCGGCACCATCCACGAGGGCGCGGCCGCGATCCGCGAGTTCTACTCCACCGTCGTGGCGATGAAGATCGACGGCGAGGTCCTCGACGCCCGCGTCTGCGGCAACGACCTGCTGTTCAACTTCGAGATCACCACGCACTTCGACGCCGAGAACTCCGCCACCATCAACGTGTGGGACCTGATGACCCACGACGAGCAGGGCAAGGTCGTGTCCATGCGGGCCTACTGGACCCCGGAGAACATGAGCTGACGGCCCGGCAGCAGGCAGCAGGTGGCGGGTCCGGGGCCGGCGTCAGTGGAAGAACTCGCCCAGCACGCCACCGGACCTGCCCGCCTCGGAGCCCCGTGAGCATCTTGGAGTTCTGCAGGGCGAACGGCGTGTCCGATTGCGTCTCCCGGCCGGCGTCGACGAGGTCCCCGCGGATCATGCGGCCGACGCTACTCCCGGGACCGTCGGGCGCGGACCGCGTTGGACGTAATCTGGTGCCATGATCACCGCCATCGTCTTTGTCCACGCCGAGACCGCGCGCATCCCCGAGGTCGCCTCCGCGATCGCCGAGATCGACGGCGTGTCCGAGGTGTACTCGGTCACCGGCACCATCGACCTGATCGTGCTGGTCCGCGCGCGCCGCAACGAGCAGATCGCCGACATCGTCTCCGACCGCCTCAACAAGGTCCCTGGCGTACTGGACACCGAGACTCACATCGCGTTCCGGACGCAGTCCAAGCACGACCTGGAGGCCGCGTTCTCGCTCGGCTACAACGACTGAGCCCCGCCACCGTCGTCCCGGGCCGCCCGCGCCAGACGCCGTGCGCGCCTCCGGGCGTGCTTGAGCTCGGACAGGAGCTGCGGGCCGGTCCATCGCCGCCGGTTCTCGCCGGCCTCCTCGGCCCTGTGCACCAGTTCCACGATGCGTTCACACGCCGGTGCCTGAAGGCCGAGACCCTTCGCCATGCGCACCACCTCGCCCTGGATATCGTCCACCTCGGTGGGGCGGCCGCGCGCGAGGTCGTCGCTCATGGACGAGGTGCCGTCCGCGTCGACCCGCAGCACGGCGCGGGCCAGGCTCCGGAACACGGGCGTCGGCAGTCGCATGGCCGTGGGCAGAACCCCGGCCGGCACCGCGAGTGGTACGCGCGGCACCACCCCGGCCGCGGTGAACACCCGGTTGGCCTCGGACTGGCACATCGCGGTGCAGCGTCGCAGGTCGCGGTCGAGGAGCTCGGTGCGCAGCGGCAGTCCGGACAGCGCCTGCACGGCATTGTTCAGGTTGAGCAGGACCTTGCCGTGCAGGACCGCCTGGATGTCGTCGGTCGGGCGCGCGGCGAGTCCGGCCTCGGAGAAGGTCCGCAGCAGTGGCGTGGCGGCGGGGTGTTCGGCGATCCGGATCTCGCCGGTCGAGGTGCGGCGGTAGGTTGCGGGCCCGGTGCGGGCGAGGTTGAACGGCACCACGCCGGCGATCACGTGGGAGCCGTCGACGTCGTCGTGGATCCGGTCGGCGGAATGGAGCCCGTTCTGGAGCCCGACGATCAGGGTGCCGGGCCGCAGGTACGGCACGAACTCGGCGGTCGCGGTGGCCGTCGAGCCGGATTTGGTGCACACGAGCACCACGTCCGAACGCCGCACCGGCTCCGGGGTCTGGGTCAGCGTGAGTGCGTCGGCGGGCACGTGGAGACGGGCACCGTCGCCGGATTCGACGGTCAGGCCCTCGGCGCGGATCGGATCGAGGACGTGCGCGCGCCCCACCAGGGTCACGTCGGCGTGGCGGGCGAGCCGGCCGCCGAGGTAGCAGCCGACGACCCCCGCACCGATCACGGTGATGCGCAAGGGGGTGTCGTGGCTGGCCATGATGTGTTCACATTACGACACGCACGGGCCGGGGGCATCCGGATCGGCGGTGGTCAGCGGGGGCGGGGTCGGATGGCGATCTCGGCGATGTGTGCGTCCGCCGTGGCCTCCAGTGCCTGCCGGATCACCGCGGCCACCGATTCGGGGCGCAGGTAGGCGTCCGGGGTGTAGGTTTTGCCCTCCGTGGCCACGATTCCGCGCTGCATGTCGGTGTCCACGCGTCCGGGGTGAACGGATGTGACGCGCAGGTCGGGTTCCTCGCCGCGGAGGGTGTCGGTGAACGCGCGCAGCGCGAACTTGGAGGCGCTGTAGGCGCCCCAGCCGGGCTTGGCGGTGGTCCCTGCGCCGGAGTTGACGACGACGACGTCTCCCCGCATCGCCCGAAGCGCCGGGAGCACCATCCGGGTGAGCTCCACGACGGCCACCACGTTGACCTCGTACTGGTGGCGCCACTGCTCGGCATCGGATTCGTCCACGCGGCCGAGTCCGGCCACGCCCGCGCAGTGGACGAGGCCGTCGAGGGTGTCGATTCCCGCTGCGGCGGCCGCGATCCCGTCGGCGGTGGTGAGGTCGGCTGTCACCACGCGGGCTGATCGGCAGTCGCGGGCCACTGAGTTCAGCGCGTCGGTGTCGCGACCGACGAGGACGAGATCACGGTCGGACAGGGCGCGGGCGGTGGCGGCGCCGATCCCGCGCGAGGCGCCGGTGATGAGGATGGTGCTCATGCCCGCCGAGGCTAGTCGCGGACGGAGTCAGTCGGTGTCGAAGGCGTCGAGCAGGGAGGTCAGCGCCGGCACCGCGTCCGCGAGCAGCTCACGGTGCTCCGGGGACAGGCGTCCGAGTTGATCGGCGAAATCCCGGTCCCGGTCCTGCAGCACCTGCTCGATGCGGGTTCGGCCCAGGTCGGTCAGTTGGACGGTCACGCCGCGCCGGTCGACGGCGTCGGGTACCCGTTCGACGAAACCCATGGACTCGATCACGCTCACCGAGTTGCTGGTGGTGGGTACGCGTACGTTCTCCAGGCGGGCCAGGTCCGTCATCCGCAGGGGTCCGTGGCAGGCGAGGGTGTGCAGGATCGACGTCTGCGCCCGGCTCAGCGAGTACTGGGTGTGATGCCGTCGGACCAGCAGGTCCAGCCGCAGCATGATCGGGCGGAACCGCGTGGCCAGGTCCAGG
>CAMNYG010000292.1 GCA_946570335.1 uncultured Dietzia sp.
CGCCGGCGGCGGATTCCTCGTCGTCCCCGCCCTCGCCCTCCTGGCCGGACTGCCGATGGCCGCCGCAGTCGGAACATCCCTGATGGTCATCGCCATGAAGTCCTTCGCCGGACTCGGCGGCTACCTCACCTCCGTCAGCCTCGACTGGCCCCTGGTCGCCGCGGTCACCGCCGCCGCCATCGCCGGGTCGTTCGTCGGCGTACGCCTCAACTCGGTGATCCCCGAACAGGCACTACGCAAGGGATTCGGCTACTTCGTCCTACTCATGGGCGCGTTCGTCCTCGCCCAGGAACTGCCCTTCCCGGCCGCGCCGATCATCGGCGGCATCGTCGTGGTCGCCGCCGCGGCTGCGGTGACATGCATGTTCGGCTTCAAGGACCGCTGCCCCTTGCGATCCTCCACGCCCCAGGTCGCCGCCACGGAGGCCTGACGGCGGTACCACCGCACACCGGTTCATCACCTCGACCGCACGGCTGCCCGGCCGTGCGGTCGAGGTCGTTCCGTGGAGGATGGTCGCCTCCTCGAGCCCGGACGCCGTGATCTGTGGTGCCGAAACCGCATCCCGCGTCGCAGGCTGGCGACGGTGAGAGTCGCACCCTCGGCTGTGACTCGCGGCGTCGTTCGGCGGCGTCAGCGTGCCGGGTGCGTGCGTGCAGCCCGTAGGCCGTTGAGGATCACGATGACTTCTGCGAGTTCGTGGACCAGGACTACCGCTGCCAGACCGAGAACACCCGTGATCGCCAGGGGCAGGAGGACGGTGATGATCAGGATCGAGAGGATGATGTTCTGATCGATGATCGCCCGGCCGCGGTGGCTGTGGGCCAGGGCGCGTGGAATGAGCCGTAGGTCGTTGCCGGTGAAAGCGACGTCTGCCGATTCGATCGCTGCGTCCGAACCGGTCGCTCCCATGGCGATCCCCAGGTCGGCAGTCGCCAGTGCGGGGGCGTCGTTGATGCCGTCACCGATCATGGCCGTGGGCTGGGAGCGGGTGAGCGTGGCGATGGCGGCGGCCTTGTCCCCGGGGGTGAGCTCAGCTCGAACGTCGCTGATACCGGCCTGCATCCCGAGCGCGCGAGCGGTGCGCGGATTGTCGCCGGTCAGCATCGTCACACCGATGTCCTGTCGCGCCAGGATGCGGATCACCTCGGGCACTTCCGGACGCAACTCGTCGCGCACCCCGATAGCACCGACCGGAACCTGATCACGGTGGACCATCACCACCGTCATTCCCTCGTCTTCCAGCGCTGCGACCTGGCTGGTGAGCCCTCCCGAGTCCAGCCAGCGCGGACTGCCGACGGCGATGACGGCCCCGTCGGTCCGGCCGGTGATGCCGTGCCCGGCGGTCTCTGAGACATCGCTCGCCGCCTTTGCTCGGGGTGCGGCGTCGGTGATCGCGGTGGCCAGTGGGTGGGTGCTGTGACGTTCCAGGCTCGCCGCCCATCCCAGCACCTGCTCCTCGGAGGCCTCGGACGTCGTGAGAACTCGAGCGACGGAGGGCTCGTTGCGGGTCAGGGTGCCGGTCTTGTCGAGCGCGACGTGCCGGATACCGCCGAACCGCTCGAACGCGGCCCCGGACTTGATGACCACGCCGAACTTGCTGGCTGCGCCGATCGCGGAGACGACCGTGACCGGTACGGAGATCGCCAACGCACAGGGCGAGGCGGCAACCAACACCACCAGGGCGCGGGTGATCCACAGCTCCGGATCCCCGAGGAGGGAGCCGATGCCGGCGACCAGGAGGGCGAGCACGAGGACACCGGGGACCAGCGGGCGGGCGATCCGGTCGGCGAGCCGAGCCCGGTCGCCCTTCTCGGCCTGGGCCTGCTCGACCAGGTTGACGATGGTGGTGAGCGAGTTGTCGGTGCCCGACGCGGTCGTCTCGACCTCCAGCACCCCGGAGATGTTGATCGAGCCGGCCAGGACCTCGTCCCCGGGTGCGAGTCCGACCGGAATCGACTCCCCGGTCACCGCAGAGGTATCCACACTGCTGTGCCCCTGCGTCACGATGCCGTCGGTGGCGACTCGCTCACCTGCACGAACCACCAACACCTGCCCCGCGGTCAGGTCGGCGGCAGCGATGTCGATCAGCGCCTCGCCCTGCTTGACGGTCGCGGTATCGGGCACCAACTTCAACAGAGCTCGCAGCCCCGAGCGGGCGCGATCCATCGCCTTGTCCTCCAATGCTTCGGCGATGGAGTAGAGAAACGCCAGCGCGGCCGCTTCCTCCACGTAACCGAGGATCACCGCACCGATCGCGCTGATCGTCATGAGTAGCCCGATACCGAGCCTGCCCTGGGTCAACAGCCCTCGCAGGGCTCCTGGTGCGAACGTCGACCCGCCGAGTAGCAGTCCCGTCCAGAACAGAACCTGCCCCGCGAGAGCGGCCCCGGACCACTCGCAGACCAGGCCCGTCACGAATGAGACACCGGAGAGCACCGGCACGAGAACCCCGAGGTCCTTCCACCACCGAACAGCCTCCGCGTCGTGCTGGTCCGTGACCTCGCCCGGGGCGCAGCAGTCCGCGCTCACGCCGGCTCCTGTGACGTCTCGCAGCAACCGGCGACCGTGCAGCCGGGATCCACGCACGGCACGCTCTCATCGACTGCGAGAGTGACCTCGACCAATGAGGTCAACGCAGCAGCCAGATGAGGATCAGCGATCTCATAGCGCGTCTGCCGCCCCTCCGGCTGCGCGATCACGATCCCGCACCCACGCAGACACCCCAGATGATTCGACACATTCGACCGCGTCAACTCCAACTCCCGGGCGATCACGGCCGGATAGCCCGGCCGCTCCAGCAGGAGGAGAAGAATTCGCGACCTCGTCGGATCGGACATCGCCCGGCCCAACCGGTTCATCACATCGAGACGTGAGGCGATAGTCAGCACTCACTGAACTCTACAGCGGCTACTGAACGGTCAAGGACGTGCCACCAACGGTCGTTGTTGCTACGCGTGCGGTCAGGTTCGCCGTCTACGGGTATGACGAGGCGGGCGTGTGTCGAGGTCTCGAAGTCCGGGTGGGCAGGTGACAGACTGGGGAGCGTGAACTCCCCGGTCGTCACCTACACCTCCAAGTACGGCTCGACACGCCGCTACGCCCTCGCCCTCGCCGAGCGGCTCGGCACGTCCGCCGTGGACCTCGAGTCCCTGGCCTCCGCCCACGACGCCGACCCGCTGATCGTGCTCGCACCCGTCTACGCGACACGCATCCGCGGGCGGCGTCGCATCCTCAGGGCGATGCGCTCGGCTCCCGGCCGGGCCGCGCTCG
>CAMNYG010000293.1 GCA_946570335.1 uncultured Dietzia sp.
CGCGCCGATGCCGCGGGCCGCACCGGTGACGACGGCGACCTTGCCCTCGAGCGGGCGGTCCCACGAGGCGGGGGCGGTCGCGGCGCCGGCGCCGACGGTGAACACCTGGCCGTCCACGTAGGCCGACTTGCCGGACAGGATGAAACGCAGCGTGGACTCCAGCCCCGAGGCGCCGGTGTCCGCGTCGGCCGAGACGTACACGAGCTGCACGGTGGCGCCACGCTTCATCTCCTTGCCCAGGGAGCGGGTGAAGCCCTCGAGCGCGCGCTGCGCGATGCGCTCATCCACCGAGCCGGTCTCCTCCGGGGTGGTGCCCAGCACCACGATGCGGCCGCTCGCGGCGACGCGGCGCACGACCGGGTTGAAGAACTCGAACAGTTCCTTGAGGTCCTCGGGCCTGCGGACCGCGGTGGCGTCAAAGACGAGGCCCGCGAACTTGCCGTCGGCGTCCGCGCCGACCAGCTCGTAGTCGCTCCGCAGCATCTCGCGGACGGGTTCGACGAGGCGGCCCTCGCCACCGACCAGCACCGGACCGTGGAGCGCCGGCTGACCGACCTCGTGGCGACGCAGCCGCTCGGGCTGGGGGAGGCCGACCTTGCCGGCGATGAACGACCCGGGGGCCGAGGTCACGAACTGGGAATAGAGGTCGAGGTTGCCCTGTGCCATGGCGATCATCTCCTGGAGTGTTCTTCCGGTGCGGGGTCGACAATTAACTTACTGCTGAGTAACAATACTCGCCAGGGCCGCTCTGCGGGCCATCGGATACAACAGCAATCGGGAGTGACACACGTGACCACCAGCCCCCGTAAGGTCGCCATCGTCGGCGGCAACCGAATTCCGTTCGCCCGCTCGAACGGCAAGTACGCGGACGCGTCCAACCAGGACATGCTCACCGCCGCGATCGACGGCCTGGCCGCCCGCTACCACCTGCAGGGTAAGCGCATCGGCGCCGTCGCCGCCGGTGCCGTGCTCAAGCACGCGCGCGACTTCAATCTCACCCGCGAGTCGGTGATCGGTTCAGTGCTCGACGCGTCCACGCCCGCCTACGACGTGCAGCAGGCGTGCGGCACCGGCCTGGCCACCGCCATCCAGATCGGCGACCAGATCGCCATGGGGCGCATCGAGTCCGGCATCGCCGGCGGCTCCGACACCACCTCCGACGCCCCGCTGGCCGTCAACGACGACCTCCGCAAGACCCTCATCAAGCTCTCGGCCGCCAAGAGCAACCTCGACCGGATCAAGCTGCTGGGCGACATCCGTCCGCAGGCGATCGTCCCCGAGCAGCCGCAGAACGCGGAGCCGCGCACCGGCCTGTCGATGGGCGAGCACGCCGCCATCACCGCCCGTGAGATGGGCGTGACCCGCGAGGACCAGGACGCCCTGGCCGCCACCAGCCACCGCAACCTGGCAGCCTCGTACGACTCCGGCTTCCAGGACGACCTGGTGACCCCGTACCTGGGCCTGCAGCGCGACGACAACATGCGTCCCGACTCCTCCGAGGAGAAGCTGGCCAAGCTCAAGCCGGTCTTCGGTAAGCGTGACGCCGAGGCCCACGGCACCGAGGCCACCATGACGGCCGGCAACTCCACCCCGCTCACCGATGGCGCCTCCGCCGTGCTGCTGGCCAGCGAGGAGTGGGCGAAGGAGAACAAGCTCCCGGTCCGCGCCTACCTGGTGGACTCCGAGACCGCCGCCGTGGACTTCATCCACGGCCACGACGGCCGCACCCCGGACGGGCTGCTCATGGCGCCCACCTACGCGGTGCCGCGTCTGCTCGAGCGCAACGGCCTCACCCTGCAGGACTTCGACTACTACGAGATCCACGAGGCCTTCGCCTCGCAGGTCCTGGCCACCCTGGCCGCCTGGGAGTCCGACGAGTACTGCACCGAGCGTCTCGGCCTGGACTCCGCGCTGGGCTCGATCGACCGCAGCAAGCTCAACGTCAACGGCTCCTCGCTGGCGGCCGGCCACCCCTTCGCCGCGACCGGTGGGCGCATCCTCGCCGCCACCGCCAAGCTGCTGGAGCAGAAGGGGTCGGGCCGCGCACTCATCTCCATCTGCGCCGCCGGCGGACAGGGAGTCACCGCGATCATCGAGCGCTGACAGCCGCGCCCGCGACCGGATTCGACCCCGGGTCGCGGAATCGCCCGGCACGTCGTCGTCGCCAGCGACCTAGTAAACGTATCCTCAGATGAACTGGTCGCGGGTGACGCCCGTGGCGGAGTGCAGCCCCCGCGTCCGGCGCGGGGGCTGCACTCATCGGTACCGGTCGGCCATAGTGGACTCACAGTGCATCGGGTGGGACCACCCACCGGCACCGACCCCGGCGACCGGCCGGTTCAGTGCTGCCACCCGTGAGGAGCGTGAGTGCGCGTGGACGATCCCACCACCCACGACGAGGGCTCGGCCCGCCCCGTCGAGATCGAGGGTGCGGCCCACCGTCCGGCTGCGTCCGACCGTCGCCGGTACCGGCTGCGCTCGCGCTGGATATACACCGGCGTCGGGATCTTCATGGGGCTCGCCGTGCTGTACGGGTTCGACCTGGTCAACAGCATCGGTCGCGTGCCGCGCGGGACAGAGGTCGCCGGGATCGACGTGGGCGGGATGCGCACCGCCGACGCCGAGCTGCTGCTCGTCTCGGAGCTCGGGCCGAGGGTCGACGACGAGGTGGACCTGCGCGCCGGGGTGGTCTCGACGACCCTGGACCCCCGGGCCGTCGGTCTGTCCGTGGACTGGCAGGCCACCCTCGACCGGGCCGGAGAGCAACCGCTCAACCCGTTCACCCGCCTGTTCAGCCTGTTCTGGACGCACGAGGTGGGCATCGCGAGTGTCATCCCGGACGAGCGCCTCACCAACTTCCTCGAGCGACTGGCCCTACAGGCCGATTTCGAGCCCCGCGAGGGTGCCATCTGGTTCGACCGGGCCGAGGTGCGCTCGGCGATCCCCCTGGACGGGCAGCGTCTGGAGATCGAGCGTTCACGCGACGCCGTGCTGGAGAACTGGCTCAACGACGACGGCGTGGACCTGCCCGTCGAATACTCACCCACCGAGACCGACGCCGACGAGGTCCGCGCCCTGATCCGCGACGTGGCCGAACCCGCGGCCTCGCGGGACGTGACACTGCTGGCCTCGCGACTACGCCCCGACGGCACCGAGCCGCCCACGACCACCATCACCACCCGGATGCCGGTCCCGCCGCCCGCGCCCGGTCCGCCGCGCGCGAATCCGGCCGAGCGTGAGGTCGAGATGGTCGAGCGCGACGACCC
>CAMNYG010000294.1 GCA_946570335.1 uncultured Dietzia sp.
TTTAAAGATTTATTCCGCATAATGCCATTATAAATGCAAAGTGCGACGGATCGGCCTTCGGAGGCGAGGCACCTGCGCACCCTCCTTGCTTGGAGGCGGGGCACCTGCGCACCCCCTATGCCCGGAGGCGGGGCACCTGCGCACCCTCTTTGCGACATTCTGCGCGCGCACCCCAGGCACCCGTCTGCATTCTCGACGCGCATCTGACGAGCCGCACCCGTTGACGCCCACTTCAGTCAAATGGTTCACTAGTTGAGTAACTAACCCACCAACCCGGGGAGGCGACGCCCGTGGACGACGGCAGACCGCTCTTCGTGCAGATCGCCGCCCAGGTCGAGGCATCGGTCCTGGACGGCTCACTCGCGGAGGGCGAACGCGCCCCGTCGACCAATGAACTCGCGACCTTCCACCGCATCAACCCGGCGACCGCCGCCAGGGGCGTCAATCTCCTGGTGGACCGCGGCATCCTCGTCAAACGTAGAGGCCTCGGAATGTTCGTCGCGGAGGGTGCCAGGGAGCTCCTGCGAGCGGAACGACAGCAGCGCTTCGCGGACCACTTCATCTCCCCCATGCTCGACGAGGCCCGCGCCATCGGTCTGAGCCCGGAGGACGTCGTGAACCTGATCCGCAGTACCTCTGACCACAGCCAGCTGAAGGAGAAGGCGTAAATGAACAACGCCATCGAGGTCCGCGACCTCACCCGCAGGCACAAGTCGGCCACGGCACTCGACGCGGTGTCCGTGTCGCTGGAGACCGGCGTCATCCACGGTCTTCTGGGGCGAAACGGCGCCGGCAAGACCTCACTCATGTCGATCGCATCCGGCCAGGACTGGCCGACCAGCGGGCAGGTGTCCGTGTTCGGTGAGCGTCCACACGAGAACGAGCAGGTGCTGCCACGCATCTGCTTCGTCCGCGAGGACCAGAAGTACATCGAGGACTCGCTGGCCCGCCACGCGTTCGCGGCCGCCGCCATGGCGTATCCCAACTGGGACCCGGACCTGGCCGACCGTCTGATCGAGGACTTCCGGGTCCCGACCAAGACCCGCATCAAGAAGATGTCGCGGGGCCAACGGTCGGCGGTCGCGGTGATCATCGGGATCGCCTCCCGCGCGGAGCTGACGTTCTTCGACG
Source organism: uncultured Dietzia sp. (assembly GCA_946570335.1). Taxonomy (GTDB): domain Bacteria; phylum Actinomycetota; class Actinomycetes; order Mycobacteriales; family Mycobacteriaceae; genus Dietzia. The sequence goes on from CAMNYG010000294.1 coordinate 1,132, forward strand.
AGCCCTACATGGGTCTGGACGCCGTGGCCCGCCAACTGTTCTATGACCGACTACTGGAGGACTATGCCGAGCATCCGCGCACGATCGTGCTGTCCTCACACCTGATCGACGAAATCGCCCACCTCATCGAGAACGTGGTCCTGATCGATCAGGGGCGGATCATGCTCGCCGAGCCGGTCGACTCGCTTCGCGGCCGGGCGGTGACGCTCATCGGCGCCGCGGACACCGTGCGGGAGCTCGCGGATTTCCGACAGGTCCTGCACACCGAATCGCTGGGCCGCCTGACCCGCACCACCGTGTTGGGCGCGCTCGAGGAGCACGAGCAGCAGCGGGCCCGCACCCACGGCGTCGAGGTTCTCCCGGTGTCGCTGCAGCAGCTGATCGTGCACCTGACGTCGGGAACCGTGGGTACCGATCGGGCGGGTCACGAAGCGACGACGACAACGACCACACCACTTCGCACCATCGACTCGGAGGTCGCATCATGACTGCCGCCACGCTTGACGGCCGGACGGTCGCCCATTCTCGCTCCACGTCGTGGGCAACCCGGATCCCGGCGGCGTTCCGCCTGCAGTTCATCGTGCCCACGAACCTGATCATCGTCCCCGCGGTCGTGTTCGTGCTGGTCTGGGCGGTGTCGATCGGGATCACCCTGTGGATCCACGCTGCGGCCAGCGACCGCGTCGCGGCGGAGGAGCCGATGTACGGCGGCGCCTCGCAGGCGGCGGTGTGGACGCTGGGGTTCATGGCCGCGTACACGGTCACTCAGACGATGCCGTTCGCCATGGCGCTGAGCTTCAGCCGCCGCACGTTCGTGGTGGGCGCCTACCTGGCGTTCGTGGCGGTCTCGGCCGGTTTCGGGGTGGCCTACACGCTGGCCGCCTGGATCGAGCGGGCGACAAACGGTTTCGGCATCCACGCCTATCAGTTCGACACCCCGTTCATGACGAGTACCAACGGACTGCTCGGCGGGGGCGTGCTGGCCGGAGCACTGGCGCTGGCGGTGATGGTCGTGACGTTCATGTTCGCCGCCGTCTTCCGTCGCACCTCGATCCTGACCTTCTGGACGCTCCTGGTCGCCCTGCTCGCCCTACTCGGCGTGGTGATGCTGCTGATCGTGCAGAACGTCGGTTGGTCCGGCATCGGCAGCTGGTTCCTCCGGCAGACCGCGCTCTCGGGGTCGGCATATCTCCTGGCCGCCGCCGTGGTGGCCGGGGTGCTCGGCTATCTGATCCTGCGCCGCGATACTCCCGCCACCTGATGACGATCACATGCCACGTCGGGTCACGCCTGACGAGACGGCGGCGCGCCGGTCTCCCCCTCGGGGACCCCGCGCCGCCGCAGTTCCGCCTCGGCCCGCTCCAGTCCCCCGTGTTCGAGCGCGGCGAGGCTGCTGTGGTCGGACCACACCAGTCGGCCGTGCCTGCGCACCTCCACCTCGAGCTCGCCGGCCAGGTGCTCGATCGCGCCGGCCGAGTTCCGAGCTCTGGACGGCAGCGGCACCGGCAGCACGTGTGCCCGTTCGAGAGGAGAACGTCCCACGACTCGGACCTGCCAGCCGTAACCACGTCCGGACAGTCGCCATTGATCGTCGCCCACCTCGGCGCGCACGGGCGAGACCACCGGGTTGCCGAGCCGGATCACGCGTCCGCCGGGCAGTCGCACGACCAGCGCGGTCACCTCTGTGCGCAGCGGCCCGGAGCGGATCTGCCCGCCGGCGAACGCCACGCAGGTGTCGGGCTCGCCGAACGCCTGCGCCTGGCCCCACCACCACGACTCGGGAAATCCTTCGGCTCCCCAGTTCTTCTCGCCGTACACCTCGGCACCGTCGAATTCCCAGCGCCGCCCGTCGAGTTCAGCCCACCCGTGGGCGCGGCCGCCGAGCAGCCAGGGGTGCCAGTATTGATTGAGTGCCGGGACGGACTGGAACAGGCTGGATCCGCCCACCGCGCGGTGCGGCCATTCGACGGGGTCGGTGATGTCGACATGCAGCCTCGCCCCGTGCCCCAGATCGACGCGGATGCCGTCGGCGCGGTAGTCGAACTGGTCGGCGGATCGGGCCCCGACGCGGTGCGGGTGCGCCCAGCCGTGCGGTGCGGCGGCCAGGCGGAGGGACGAGAAGGTCGACGACGAC
>CAMNYG010000295.1 GCA_946570335.1 uncultured Dietzia sp.
GCCTGCCCCGCACGCTGTGCCCGAGCTCGCGCCTTGGCCGCCGCCTTCTCCCGCGCTGTCCGCTTCTCGCGGCGTGGCTCCGCGGCCCCGCGCGAACTCGCCGCGGACCGTCCACGCACGATTCCCACGAACTCGTCGATGAGCTCATCCCCTTCGCGGGCCGCGGCCCAGGCCACTCCCATCCGGGTCGCCGGGACGCCCTCGAGTGGGCGGGCCACCACGTCGCGCCGACTCAGCGCCCGCGCATACGGCAACGGCAGTACGAGCAACCCCACATGTGCCGCCACGAGGTCCACGGCAGCGGAGACCTCATCCGGGCTCGCGGTGATGGCGTCGAGGGGATCGAGCCACCGCTCCCCCGCCAGATCATCGGCGGTCAACGAGTCGAACGCACTGATCTCGTGGCCCTTCGCGGCGAGCACCGCCATCGTCTCCGTGTACAGCGGCACGCGCAGCAGACCGGGGGGCGCGGACCGGGGGGCGTCCTCCGGCTCGCGGAAGAAGATCACATCGAATCCGTCATCGCCGGAGTCGGCGACCAGCGCGGCTCGCGGATCGCCCACACACCGAGCAGAGACCGGCGCCTCGGGGCGCCGGTCTCTCCAGCGGGCCAACCACTTGTCCGGCTGCACCCCCGGGACATAGCCGACCGCAAGGCGCCGAGGCGCCACGTGCTCAGATCCGGGAACGAGGCTCACTCGCCCAGCCTAGGCCCCCGTCAGCCGGGATCAGCCCAGGATCTTCCAGTCTTCCAGGCCCTCGTACAGCGGCTTGGCCTTGGCCAGTGCGCTGACGCGGTCACGCAGCGCGGCGGTGTCGGCGTTCTTGCCGGCCGCGAGAGCGGTGCCGATGATGTCGGCGACCTCGCGGAACTCCTCGGCGGTGAAGCCACGGGTGGCCAACGCCGGCGTACCGATACGCAGCCCCGAGGTGACCATCGGCGGGCGCGGGTCGAACGGGACGGCGTTGCGGTTGACGGTGATGCCCACCTCGTGGAGGAGGTCCTCGGCCTGCTGGCCGTCGAGCTCCGAGTTACGCAGATCCACCAACACCAGGTGCACGTCGGTGCCACCGGTCAGAACGTCGACACCAGCGTCCTTGCAGTCCTGCTGCGTGAGCCGCTCGGCGAGGATCTTCGCGCCGTCGAGGGTCCGCTGCTGCCGCTCGCGGAACTGCTCGGTCCCGGCGATCTTCATGGCCGTGGCCTTGGCGGCGATCGCGTGCATCAGCGGGCCACCCTGCTGCCCCGGGAACACGGCGGAGTTGATCTTCTTGAACAGCTCCAGGTCATTGGTGAGGATCATGCCCGAACGCGGGCCGCCCAGCGTCTTGTGCACGGTCGTGGACACGACGTCCGCGTGCGGCACCGGGCTCGGGTGCAGACCTGCGGCCACCAGGCCCGCGAAGTGCGCCATGTCGACCCACAGTTTGGCGCCCACCTCGTCGGCGATCTCGCGGAACTTCGAGAAATCCTGGGTGCGCGGGTACGCGGACCAACCGGCGATCAGAACGTCCGGCTTCTCCACCAACGCCATCTCACGGACGGTGTCCATGTCTACCTGCATGGTCTCCGCGTCGACCTCATAGGCCACCACGTCGTACAGCTGACCGGAGAAGTTGAGCTTCATGCCGTGGGTGAGGTGGCCACCGTGGGCGAGCGACAGGCCCATGATCTTGGAGCCCGGTGCGGCCAGTGCCATGAGGACGGCAGCATTGGCCTGCGCGCCGGCGTGCGGCTGGACGTTGGCGTACTTGGCGCCGAAAACCTCCTTCGCGCGGTCCCGGGCGAGGTTCTCCACCACATCGACGTGTTCACAGCCGCCGTAGTAGCGGCGGCCCGGGTAGCCCTCCGCGTACTTGTTGGTCAGAACCGATCCCTGGGCCTGAAGCACCGAGCGCGGAACGAAGTTCTCGGACGCGATCATCTCGAGCGTGTCCCGCTGACGGGCAAGCTCGCCGGCCATCGCCTCGGCGACCTCCGGATCCAGTTCGGACAGGGATGCGGAGAACACGTCGGTGTTCGGGTCGGTCATGTCTGCTCCTCGCGCGTGGGCTGCTCGCCGTGGACGAATTGTCTGTCGGTGACGGCTCGTGTCGTCGTCCTCGTCGTCGTCCACTCTAGTGCCACGCCCCCTCCCGCCCCGTACCACGTACGGACCTGCCACAATCACGAGTTGTGAGCAGACATGCCGGCGACTACACGCCGTACGTGGAGTTCGACCGCCGTAGCTGGCGGCGGCTTCGCCGTGCCATGCCCATGGTGCTCACCGAACAGGATCTCGAAGGGCTGCGGGGCCTGGGCGAGCACCTCGACCTGGACGAGATCGCGGAGATCTATCTCCCGCTCAGCCGACTCATCCACCTGCAGGTTTCCGCGCGGCAGCGCCTGTTCCAGTCCACCAACCTGTTCCTCGGCGAGGCCTCCGACGCCCCCATGCCGTTCGTGATCGGCGTGGCCGGCTCCGTCGCGGTGGGCAAGTCCACCTCCGCCCGTGTGCTGCGCGCGCTGCTCACCCGCTGGGACTCCCACCCCCGGGTGGACCTCATCACCACAGACGGGTTCCTCCACCCCAACCGCGAGCTTGAGCGGCGCGGCATCATGCACCGCAAGGGGTACCCCGAGTCCTACGACCGCCGGGCACTGCTGCGGTTCGTCACCGAGGTCAAGTCAGGGGCACCGCTCGTCCGTGCGCCTGTGTACTCGCACACCAAGTACGACATCGTCCCCGGCGAGCACATCGAGGTGCGTCGACCGGACATCCTCATCGTCGAGGGCCTCAACGTCCTGCAGACCGGGCCGCGTCTCATGGTCTCGGACCTGTTCGATTTCTCGCTGTACGTCGACGCACATATCGACGACATCGAGAAGTGGTACGTCGAGCGTTTCCTCGAGCTCCGGTCCACATCGTTCTCCAACCCGAGTTCGCACTTCGCGCACTACGCGGACCTGCCCGACCAGGCGGCCCGACTCGCCGCGCGCGAGATCTGGACATCCATCAACCGGCCGAACCTGGTGGAGAACATCCTGCCCACGCGGCCACGCGCGACGCTCGTGCTGCGCAAGAACTCCGATCACTCGATTCAGCGGCTGCGGCTGCGCAAGATCTGACGCGTCGGGCCGGCCCCTCGGGGTGTCTGCCGGGACACCTGCGCGCCCTCTCTGCCCGGAGGCGGGGCACCTGCGCGCCCTCTCTGCCCGGACGTGGGGCACCTGCTCACCCTCCTTGCTTGGAGGTGTGGCACCTGCGCACCCCCTAT
>CAMNYG010000296.1 GCA_946570335.1 uncultured Dietzia sp.
GATCCGACGGCCCGCCCGAACGGGCCGAGGACTCCACGCCACCGCGGCAGCAGCAGCGCGATCACCACCAGCAGCGCGGTGATGGCCTTCATGTCGTTGGGGTCCAGGCCCACCTCGAGCGCGAGCCAGATGATCAGTCGGTAGAGCACCGCGCCCACGATCACGGCATAGACGGACAGCCAGAGCCAGCGCTGGCTCAGCACCGCCTGGCCCAGGATCACCGACGCCAGGCCCACGAGGATGAGGCCGATGCCCATCGAGATGTCGGCGAACCCCTGGTACTGGGCGACAAGGGCGCCGCACATACCCACGAAACCGTTGGACAGGGCAAGGGTGAGGGTCTTGGTGAAGTCGGTGGAGACGCCGAACGAGGAGATCATGGGACCGTTGTCCCCGGTCGCCCGGATGGACAGTCCCAGGTTGGTGGTCAGGAACCACACCACGACCAGTCCGAGGACGGCCACGGCCCCGGCGAGGACGGCCACGCCGCCCCAGGTGCCGAGGACGCCGGCGTCCCTGAGGGGCGTGAACACGGTGTCCTGCCGCAGGAGCGGCACGTTGGCACCGTCCATGATGCGCAGGTTGACCGACCACAGCGCGATCATGGTGAGGATGCCGGCGAGCAGGCCGTCGATCTTGCCCTTGGTGTGCAGCAGTCCGGTGACCACTCCGGCGAGGAACCCTGTGCCGAAGCCGGCGAGGGTCGCCAGTACCGGGTTCCAGCCGGCGAGGATCGCCATTGCCGCTGTGGCGGCACCGGTGGTGAAACTGCCGTCGACGGTGAGGTCGGGGAAGTTGAGCACCCGGAAGGTCAGGTAGACACCGAGTGCCATGACCCCGTAGATCAGGCCCAGCTCGACGGCGCCGATCACTTCTTCTCAGCCTCGGCGAGGATGTCGGAGGGAATGGTCACACCCTGACGCTCGGCGGCGGCCTCGTTGACGACGTAGGTGAACTCGGCGGCGGTCTCCACCGGCATGGTGGCCGGGTCGGCGCCGTCCTGCAGGATGCGCAGCGCCATTTCGCCGGTCTGGCGACCCAGCTCGGTGTAGTCGATGCCGATGGTGGCCACGGCACCGCCCTCGACAGTGCCGGCCTCGGCCGCGATCACGGGGATCTGCTTGGCCTCGGCGACCTGGACGAGCGAGGCGATGCCGGAGACGACCATGTTGTCGGTGGGGACGTAGATCGCGTCCACGTCACCCAGCGCCTCGACGGCCTGCTGGATCTCGTTGACCGTGGTGACGGTCTGGGTCTCGATGGTCAGGCCGAGCGGGCCTGCGGCCTCGGTGGCCTGGTCGACCTGCACCTGAGAGTTGACCTCGCCGGAGGCGTAGACGATGCCGACGGTCTCGGCGTCCGGGACGATCTCCTTGAGCAGTTCGAGCTGCTCTTCGATCGGGGCGGCGTCCGAGGTGCCGGTGACGTTGCCGCCCGGCACCTCCATGGACTCGACGAGCTCGGCCTCGACCGGGTCGGTCACGGCGGTGAACAGCAGCGGGGTGTCAACGAGGTTCTGTGCCATGGCCTGGGCGGCCGGCGTGGCCACGGCCAACGCCAGATCCAGGTTGTCGGAGGCCATCTGCTGGGCGATGGTCAGTGCGGTGGCCTGCTCGCCGTTGGCGTTCTGCTCGTCGAAATCCACGTCGACGCCGGCGTCGGCGAAGGCCTGCTTGAAGCCCTCGGTGGCCGAGTCGAGTGCCGGGTGCTGGACCAGCTGGTTGATGCCGATCGTGTAGCTGTCGCCACCGTCGGCGCTCCCGCCGTCATCACCGGAGCAGCCGGTGAGGACGAGTGCCGTGGTGGCCACCAGTCCGGTGAGGAGTTTCGCGCGTGAGAATGCCATGTGCAACGCCTTGTCTACGGTCACGGTGAACGTGAGAGGCCGGATGAGTGAACTCAGGTGGTTTCTCAGGGTACTCGGTCGACCTGAGGCTGGAAGGGCGGACTCACATCACCGGCACACAGCGGCGGCGGCCTCTGCTATGGCGCGGTGGTCTCCGCCTCGGCGAGCTCGCGCTTCCAGGTGCGGAAACCCTCTTCGGTGCGGCCGCGCCGCCAATAGCCGGAGATCGAGGCCCGGGCAGCCGGCACACCGCGCTCGCGGCGAAGATACGGGCGCACGTGCTTCATGACCGTCTCGGCCTCGCCGTGGACGAAGACCTGCACGTCACCGTCCGGCCAGGGCATGCCGCGGACGGCGCTGACCAGTGGGGCGTCGCCGTCGATGATGCCCGGACCGGCGTCCGCCGAGGACGCATCCCGGTGCAGCCAGGTCACCTCCACGCCCGCTGGCGCGGTCAGGGCCACCTCGTCATCCTCTCCACCGACCTCCAGGTAGACCGCGCCCACGGCGTCCGCCGGCAGGGTCTCCAGTGCGGCCGCGACGGCAGGTATCGCGGTCTCGTCGCCGGCCAGCAGGTGGAAGTCGGCGGTCGGGTCGGGCTGGTAGCCGGCGCCCGGGCCCATTAGATCGACAGTCGTGCCGGCCTTGACGGTCCGTGCCCACGGGCCGGCGACGCCCTGGTCCCCGTGGACCACGAAGTCGATCCAGATCTCACGCGCCACCGGGTCGTACCGGCGGACGGTGTAGGTGCGCACCACCGTTTCGTCGCCGTGCTGCAGTTGGAGCTTGACGTAGGCGTCCGTCTCCTCGCGCGCCTTGAATGCATCAAACCCCTCGCCGCCGAGAACGACGCGCACCATGTGGGCGTTCACCTGCTCGGTTCGAAGGACCGTGAGGGTGACCGGGGTGCGGGTCCTGGTGTTGGTGGGCGAAGGGGCGCTGGCCAAGGGTGCTCCTGACACGTCGAGGGAAAGTACTTAGGCCAGCCTATCCTGTTTCCCGCGATGGTGCCGTGGCCGACGGCGATGATGTCGACGACACCGCGAGCCCCCGGCTCCTATTCGCGGGTCATCCGGTGCACGGACTGCCGCAGCTCGGCGGTGAGCTGGTCCATCTCCACCGTCTGGCGCGCGAGGTCGGGCGCCGTGGACGGCGTGGCGAGGACCGACTCCGCGTGCATGGTCTCGGCCCGCAGTAGCAGGTCCTGGAACGCCGGGTCGGCCAGGGCCCGCTGCTCGAGTCGGTCGAAGCTGTCCTGAAGCGGGGTGCCGATCGCCCGGGTGACGGTGAGGTGGTGCCACGAGGCCAGGGTGGCCGAGAGGGCCTCGCGCGAACCGATGTGCGAGGCGGGCGCGATCTCCTGCGCACTTTTTGCGTTCCCGTGCAGCACAATGCGCTC
>CAMNYG010000297.1 GCA_946570335.1 uncultured Dietzia sp.
GCCACGCGGAACCGGGCCACCGACACCGAGCCCAGGAAGGCGACCAGGGCGAGCGCGACGAGCGCGGCGGCGACCGTGGTGTCCTTGGTCCAGGCGATGTAGACGCCGAGTCCGCCCTGGGCGATGGCGGCCAGCATGTCCAGCGAGATGACACGGTCGAGGGTGTTGGGACCGCCCACGAGCCGGACCATCGAGATGAAGAGCGCGAGGACCAGGGCGATCACGGCCAGGGTCCACAGGATCAGGGAGATGCTCACCTGGGGGCCTCCTTTTCTGCGGCGGGGCCGCTGCTGTCGGGGCGGGACCCCGACGAAGCGCCACCCTGTGTCTCGGGGGCGTCTGGTGTCTCGGGGGCGTCGGGGCCGCTGTCAGCGGGGGCGGTGTAGTGCTCGGGGCTGGGACGCCAGTCCTCGGGACGCTCGAATGCGCGCTGGTACAGCTTCTCGACGTGCGCGGTCTGCCTGCGGAACGCCTCGATGGCCTTGTCGGTGCCGGCGTCGAGAACGTGGACGTACACGTACCGGGCGACCGGGTCGACGCGCACCACGATGCCTCCGGGCATGAGGTTGAGCGAGTTGACGGCCAGGGCGAGCGTGAAGTCGGACTTGAGCCGCATCGGGGCGCGCAGCACGGCGGGCTTGGGTGGGGCCTGGGGGCGTACCGACTGCCACGCCACGATCAACGAGGAGCGAACGAGGTAGTAGCCCACCATGATGACCAGCCACGCGGTGGAGACCGGGCGGAGGAGCCCCTCGACGGGGACGCGCGGCAGTGGCAGAACCACCATGATGAGGACGGCCACGAGTAGGCCTGACACGATGGTGCCGACCTCGATCGTGCCCCACAGGAGCACCCAGGCGAAGGCCAGCCATAGGGTCATGAAGACCCGGGAGCCGAACACCCGCGCGTCCATCTTCACCTTTCTGGACATGTCAGCGCACCCCCGTCACGTTGCCGACATAGCGGCCGGGCGTCTCGTCGGTGGGCACCGTGTAGATGTACTGGCCGCGCTCCAGCAGGCTCTCGGCGGCGCGGTCGGTCACGGCGAGAAGCGGGCCGGCGAACACCGTCATGAGGATCGAGACCAAGACGAGTGCCCAGGTGGGGGCGAGCATGCTCATGGGCATGCGGCCCACGTCGTCGCGCTCGTCGAACTCCACGTACTCGTCCGACGGCAGGAGCGCCAGCGGCTTGGCCAGCGCGAGCCCGCCCTCGGGGGCGTCAGCGCGGGGCCGCCAGAAGGCCTTGGACCACACGCGCACCACCACGTACAGGGTGAGCAGACTGGTGGCCATGGCGCCGCCGATCAGGATCCAGTTGAGGACGCCGCCGACCTCGGCGCCGGCCTGGACCACGGCGAGCTTGCCCACGAATCCGGAGAACGGCGGGATGCCACCCAGGTTGAGGGCGGGGATGAGGAACGTGACGGCCAGGACCGGGCTGAGGACAGCCAGGGAACCGAGCCGACGCAGCGAGGACGAGCCCGCCTGCCGTTCGATGAGCCCCACGACCAGGAACAGCGTGGTCTGGACGATGATGTGGTGTCCGACGTAGTAGATCGCGGCGCTGAGGCCGGATTCAGTGGACACGGCGACACCGAACACCATGTAGCCGATGTGACTGACCAGGGTGAACGACAGTATTCGTTTGATGTCGGACTGGGCGATCGCGCCGAGGATGCCGATGACCATCGTCAACAGTCCGGCGGTGAGCAGGACCTTGTCCATGCTGCCGCCGGGGAAGACAAGGGTGTGGAACCGGATGATCGCGTAGACGCCGACCTTGGTGAGCAGGCCCGCGAAGACGGCGGTGACCGGGGCGGGGGCGGTGGGGTAGGAGTCCGGTAGCCAGGTCGACAGCGGGAAGACGGCCGCCTTGATGCCGAACGCCACGAGGAACACCGCGAAGATCGTGTTTCGCAGGCCGTCCGGGACCTCGCCCATGCGGGTGGCCAGCTGGGCGAGGTTCAGCGTGCCGGCAGCGGAGTAGGTCAGTCCGATGCCCAGGAGGAACACCATCGAGGAGACCATCGACACGACGGTGTAGGACACCCCGGCGCGGACGCGTTCCTGACTGGCTCCCAGTGTCAGCAGCACGTACGAGGCCGCCAGCAGGATCTCGAACCCGACGAACATGTTGAACAGGTCGCCGGCGATGAACGCCGCGTTCAGTCCTGCCGCCAGGGCGAGGTAGGTGGGCAGGAAGATCGAGGTGGGCTGGTCGCCGTCGCCGTCGCGGACACCCTGGCCGACGGCGTAGATGATCACGGTCAGCAACACCACGGCGGCCACGCACAGCATGAACGCGCTGAGCCGGTCCGCGACGAGCGTGATGCCCACGGGCGCGTCCCAGCCGCCGACCTGCACCGTGTGCATGCCGTGACTGTCGGTGAGTACCAACAGGATGCCGGAGATCACCAGCAGACCGGTCAGGGTGATGACCGAGATGAGGTTCTGCACGCGGGGTCGACGCGAGACCACCAGACACAGTGCAGCGGCCAGCAGTGGCAACAGCACGACCGACGGGATGAGGTAACCGAAGAGATCAGCGGACATCACCGGTCCTCCTCTCGGTCTTCCTCGGCGCGCCTGCGGCGGAGTTTCTCGACCCGGGCCTCGGCTTCCGCTTTGGCTTCGGCCTCGGCGCGGGTCTCGGCCTCGTACTCGGCTTCCGCCTCTTCGAGGTCCTCGTCGTCGTAGTCGACGTGTTCGCCGAGTTCGGTGGGCATACCGGTGGTCGGGTCGTCGGAGGCGTCGCGGTCGGGCGCCTGCGCGGGGTCGGTGGCGGAACGCTGGGCGATCTTGGCGTCCTCGGCGTCGTCGGCGACCTCGTCCACGGTCGTGAACTGGTATGAGCGGTAGGCCAACGCCAGGATGAACGCCCCGACGCCGGCGGTGATCACGATCGCGGTGAGGATCATGGCCTGCGCGAGCGGGTCGGAATCGCCCGCGTTCTCGCCCCAGCCCCGGCCGCGGATGGGCGGGTTACCGGGTGGCCCGCCGGCGGCGAGGATCAGGAGGTTCACGCCGTTGGACAGGATCATGAGACCCAACAGGATCTTGATGATCGCCCGCTCGAGGAGCAGGTAGACCCCGGCGGCGCTGAGGATGCCGGCCAGGAGCAGGAGTGCGAAGTCGGCGGTCATGGCATCCCCTCCGGGGTGACGCCCTGGTTCTCGGCGGCCTCCAGGCGCGCGGCGCGGCGGCCGGCCAGGTCGGATCGCGGCCCGTCGTAG
>CAMNYG010000298.1 GCA_946570335.1 uncultured Dietzia sp.
CCGAGGGTCAGAGCGCCGGACCCGCCACCGGGCGCCTTGGCCTTGGAGCCGCCACCCAGGGCGAGACCGCCGGGCTTGCCACCCCCCGGGGCCTTGGCGGAGGAGCCACCACCGAGAGTGAGGCCGCCACCGGACTTGGGAGCCGGTGCGGGTTTTGCCGGCTTCTCGGCCGCGGGCGCCTCGGCTCCGGCGGTATCAGCGGAAGTCGGGGTATCGGACGAATCCGCCGAGCCGGCGGCCGCGGCCGCTGCGCCGCCACCGAGGACGAGCTCGCCAGCCGTCCTGCCGCCGGGGGCCTTGGCCTTGGACCCGCCACCGAGGGTCAGCCCACCCCCGGAGACGGGGCCCGACGCGGCAGCCGGAGCGGAGGCCGCGGCATCGTCGTCGGCTGCCTTCTCCTCCACCGGTTCGGACGGCGTCTGCGGAGCGGGACTTTCTGCGCCCGGTGCGGATGCGGCAGACGATGACAGCGACTCCGCAGCGGGCGGCGCGGCGGGAGCGCCCGCTGTTCCCTCCGACTCGGAGATGCGCGAACCGTGGAGCGTCGACGCCCCACCACCGGGAGCCTTCGGGGCGCGCCGTCCCAGAACGATCGCGCCACCGGTGGCCGTAGCGGCGGTGGCGCCCGCGGACTGTGCCGCAGGGACCTGGTACTCGGACCCCGGTGCGGCGTCGGTTCCGCTCGACGCAGGAGCGGATGCCGGCTTCTCGGCCGCGGCCTCGGGTGCCTCGGCGGCTGAGGCGGCACCGGAACCACTAGTGGTGATGGCGGGCCAGCCGGTCGCCCGGACACGCGGTCCCCCGGCGTACTGGGAAAGGATCTGCAGGCTCATGGGCTCACCTTATCGCCTCTGTACCGCCCCGCTGTCGGCCACTCCAACCAGGAAGTCGGTCCGGAGGGATTCTTCTGCTGCGAGGTGGGCCGCCGGTGCGGATACTGGGCGTCATGCGAGCGATCCAGATCACTGAACACGGCGGCCCCGAGGTCCTCACACCCGTCGAGATGGAAATACCCGCGCCTGGTCCGGGTGAGGTGCTGATCCGCACCAGTTCCGTGGGGGTCAACTACATCGACACATACTTCCGCGAGGGAATCTACGCGCGCGATCTGCCGTTCGTGCCGGGGAGCGAGGGTGCGGGGATCGTCGAGGGCGTGGGGGCGGACTCGTCGGACCTGGTCGTCGGTGATCGCGTGGCGTGGTGCCAGGTCCCCGGTTCCTACGCGCAGTACGTGGTGGCGCCGACGTCCTCGCTCGTCGCGGTGCCCGAGGGGGTCGACGACGACGTTGCCGCCTCGATGCTCCTCCAGGGCCTGACCGCGCACTATCTGATCACCGACACGCACCGGGCGGCCGAGGGCGACTGGGTTCTCATCACCGCCGGTGCCGGCGGCGTGGGACAACTGTTGATCCAGCTCGCCGTGAGCCGGGGATTCCGTGTCATCTCCACCACCTCGACCGAGGAGAAGGCGGAACTGTGCCGGGCTCTCGGGGCAGACCATGTACTGCTGTACACGGAGGCGACGCCGGAACGCGTTCGGGAGCTCTCCGACGGCGGGGTCACCGTGGTCTTCGACGGGGTGGGCAGGGACACCTTCGACGACGGCCTGGCCTCGTTGGCCCGCCGCGGCTCGATGGTCCTGTTCGGTGCGGCGAGCGGACCAGTTCCGCCGGTCGATCCACAGCGGCTCAACTCGGCCGGTTCGGTGTTCCTGACCAGGCCGACGCTCGCCGACTTCATCGCGTCGACCGAGGAGTATCGTGACCGGGCCTCCGAGGTGCTCGAGGGGATCGTCGACGGATCGCTTCGACTGAGTGTGGGGGCGAAGTTCGGCCTCACCGAGGCGGCGGAGGCCCATCGATCCCTGCAGTCACGACGTACCACCGGATCGATAGTGCTCGACCCTGCCCGATGACGGACCCGGCCCGACCGATAACCGGGTCGGGCCGAGGGGTGAGGCCTGTACGGCGCGGTGGGGGCCCGGTGCGGGAGTCAGAGGACGGGCAGGAGCTCCGACATGGTCTGCAGACCCAGGACGGCGTCGATGGACAGTGCCACGAAGACCCCCGCGAGGTAGTTGTTCGACAGGATGAACAGCTTCAGCGGCTTGACCTCGATACCGCGACGCACCCCCGCCTCCAGGCGATGGGCCATGACGATGAACCACACGCCGAAGCCCAGTGCACCGACCGCGTAGATCCAGCCGGCCGCGGGGATGAGGGTAAAGGTGCACAGGACCGTCACCCAGGTGTAGATCGTGATGCGTCGGGTGACGCCCTCTTCAGACATGACCACGGGCAGCATCGGGACACCGGCCGCCCGGTAGTCCTCCTTGTAGCGCATCGCCAGCGCCCAGGTGTGCGGCGGTGTCCAGAAAAAGATCACCAGGAACAGCACGACTGCCTGCCACCAGTTGTGGGGCTGGCCCTCGGGGAGGTTGTCGGTGATCACGGCCCAAGAGACGAAGACCGGCATACAACCGGCGGCGCCTCCCCAGACCACGTTCTGGGCGGTCCGGCGTTTGAGGATCATCGAGTAGACGATCACGTAGAAGAGGATCGTGATGAGGATGAAGAAGGCCGCCAGCCAGCTGTTCGCGAGCAGTCCCAGCCACAGCATGCTGGCCGCGCCGAGCACCAGACCGAAGATCAGAGCTGCGCGCGGTGTGATCGCATGTCGTGCCAGCGGCCGCCGCTCGGTGCGCTTCATCACCTGGTCGATGTCGTAGTCGACAACCATGTTGAGCGAGTTGGCGCTCGCCGCACCCATCCAACCACCGACAAGAGTGAGAAGGACGAGACCCAGGTGGATGTGGCCGCGATCGGCCTGCAAGAGCGCGGGGATCGCGGCCACCAGAAGCAGTTCGATGACCCGGGGCTTCGTGAGCGCGATATAGGCCATCACGACGTCGATCACGCGGGCGGGCCCGCTGGACGGAGCCGGCCGACCCGAAGGCTCTGGAGGGGAGACGGACGGCCCCCCACTCCGGGTCGGGGTGGAATCGTGCACCGTAACTCCTTGCCGCAGACGTGAACGCACTACTGGCCTGATAGTACGTGTCGCCCTCTGCGTCCGCGAAAGAGCGGGGGCGGGGACCGAACAACCCTGAGTGCACGAGACCACTAAGGTGGTTCACGACATACGCGCGGATCCGCGCCGCACCCCTAAGACCCGGGAGAACCACAAGTGACCAGCGCGTCGGAGATCACCGAGCTCACCACCGCCCGCCA
>CAMNYG010000299.1 GCA_946570335.1 uncultured Dietzia sp.
CAGCGCCGCCGGACCGGCGCCCACCACCGCCACCCGCAGGGTGGTGCGGGTGGGGCCCAGGCGGACCAGCGTGGGAACGCGGGCCTGCGGACGGGACGGGCGGTCGTCCCCGGTCAACTCGGCGTTGATCCGCAGGAAGTCCTGCTGATCCGGCTCCAGTTCCGAGTGGGGGACGATCGCCCCGACCGGGCACGCACCCACACACGCGCCGCAGTCGACGCACGAGACCGGGTCGATGTACAGCATCTCGGCGGTGCCGAAATCCGGCTCGTCGGGTGTGGGATGGATGCAGTTGACGGGGCAGGCGTGGACGCACGAGGCATCCGCACAGCAGGCCTGCGTGATGACGTGGGGCATGGACGGACCTAGGCGGCCGAGGCGTCGCGGGCCGACGCCGCTCCGGCGGACGCGGCGCCGGACTCGTGGAACGCCACGGGCGGCTCACCACGGAACCGGGACGGGCGGCCGTCGATCTTCAGCGCCTTCCACACCCGGCGCGCGGTCGGGTTCATCAGCCCGGAGTCCTCGGCGAGCATGCGGACGTCGCCGAACAGATCGGACAGGAACCGGCGGGACTCGGGGCTGTCCCAGTACAGCTCCCTGATCACCTCGTCCGGGATGTCGAACGTGTCCCGGAACTCCTTGGTGGGCTTGAGGATCGCATCGCACAGCAGGCGCATGATCACCGGGAACGCCAGGGAGACCAGGAACTTCTCGCGGCGGGACAGCCGCGGTGCGTTGCGCGCGACATAGGTGTGGGCGAACGAGATGTGGCGCGCCTCCTCGGCGACGTGGATCTCCATGATCCGCGACAGCACCGGCGGGAGGTTGTCCGAGTTGCGCAGGATCTGCTTCTGCGTGTGGTCGATCGGCTCCTCGCCGGCCAGCACACCGATGAAGAACGCGACGGGGAACGGGCCCGCGGCCATCGGGATGATCGGCGAGATGCGGCGCAGCCAGCGCGGCATGCCCGGCACGTCGGCGCCGATCGCGTTGACGCCCTGCTGGAACATCTGCGTGTGGTGGCACTCCTCGGTGGCCTCGTGCGTGAGGTACCGGAACTCGGCCGAGCCGTTGGCCGACTTGAACACGTACTGCATGATCCCGCGGATGAGGATGTTCTCGAACTGCAGGCCGACCTTCATGATGTTGGCCTGACGCCACAGGCCGATCGCGATCTGCTTCTCCAGCGGCTGCTCCCGGTACCAGGGGTGGCCGCCCAGCGGATCGATGCCGGCGGGCAGGACCCAGCGGGCGTCCGTGGGGTCGACCTTGAAGTCCGGGTGATCCCAGGAGATGTCCTTGAACGGATCGAAACTGCGGTGGACCGAGGCCTCCGACAGGCGCCGGAGCGTGGCCTCGTACTCCTCGGTGGTGGCCGACGGGCGGGGTGCGACAGCGGTCATGATCATCCTTCCGGTCACCGGCCGGGATGGCCGGGAGCGTGGACCGACGTTCGAGATTGAGACAGAGTGACAATCTCGATCTATTTGTCACTGACGCTAGACACGAAGGGGTCGTATGTCAACGCTAAGTGTGACGACGCTCTCGTGTGGACAGGTCAGCCGCCGGTCGGGAACTCCGACGGGCCGAGGAGAGGGCCGAGCTGGTTACGGGCGAACTCCCGCATGACGGCGGGGTCGTCGAGGTTGATGATCATCGACGGGCTCAGGATGAACGAGATGACCAGACGGACCGCCACCTCGGAGACCACCAGCACCTCCTCGTGACTGCGGGAATCGTTGACGCTGCGCGAGACCACCCCGGCGAGGAAGTGGGCTGCCGCCGTGATGAGCGGCCCTCCCTGCACGGTGAAATACGGGACGGTCGACTCGGCCTCGGTCTCCAGCAGCCGGTTGAGCAGGCCGTGGTTCCGCAGCCTGGCGACCGTGAACGCGAACCCCTCGGTGAGTTTGTCCTCCACCGTGTCGTGCGTGTCGATCTCCCGCTGGAGGTCGGCCAGGAACCACGACGCCTCGCGCATCAGCGCCGCCTCGACCAGTTCCTGCTTGGTGGAGAACCGCCGGTACAGGGTCATCCGCGCCAGGCCGGCCCGCCGCGTGATGTCCCCCATCGTGGACCGGGCGATCCCGACGCTCGAGAACTGTGCGGCTGCGGCATCGAGGATCTGCTCACGGACCGGGTCGTCGACATCGCCGGTGCCGTCCCCCGGCGGCCCGACACCGAGCAGGGACAGCGGGTCGGACGACGGGGACAAGCTCATGTCGACCATTCTCCCACCCGGGCCGCGTGGGCGCCGCCGAGTCGAACCTGCCTGGCCGTCCTCCCCCACCAGCGGCGTGCGTACTGGCTGAACGTGGTCGCGTCGCCCAGGTCGAGCGCGGATGCGATCTGGTACAGCGGGATCTCGGTGGTGGTGAGCAGCCGGAGGGCCGTCTCGCGACGCACCTCGTCGCGCAGCGCGACGAAGGTCGTGCCCTCGGCGGCGAGCTCACGTTGCAGGGTGCGGGGCGAGACCGCGAGCAGGCCCGCCACCTCCGCCAGCGACGACGTGCCGGTCTCCAGCGACTGTTGCAGCACCGCCCGGGTGTGGTCGACGAACCCGCGCAGGTCCGCGGGAACGTGCTGGTCCAGGTAACGCGCTGCCAGTTGCTGCAGCGTCTGGTCGCCGCCGGAGATGGGCCGTCCCAGCAGCGCGGAGGGCACGCGCAGCACCGCGCCCGGGGTGGACGCCGTCACCGGGGCGCCGAAGAGTGCCTCGTACTGCTCCGCGGCGACGCTGAGTTCGTTCGGCAACTCCACCGACAGCAGTCCGTAGTCATGCCCCAGCACGCTCTGCATGGCGCGGTGCAGGAACAACAGCACCAGATCGACCGACTGCGGGGGGATCTCCTGGCCGGGGTCGCGGTATCCGAAACGCACCCCCAGCACGTCGTCGTCGCCCCTGGGGTCTTTCACGACCGTGATCTCGATCGAACGTGAGTGGAAGAACAGGTACTTGGAGGTCATCTCCAACGCCTGGGTGGCGCTGCGGGCGTTCTTCACCGCCACCGCGACCGGCCCCAACATGTCCAGGTCCTGGAGCTGCGCCACCCGCAGGCCCAGGTCGGGGCAGTCCAGCTCGGCGGCGGCCGTCTCGAGCAGCAGGGCGATCGCGATGTCCTCGACCAGGATCTCGTCGTCGTCCAGCGCGGCGGTCGGCAGGCCGCAGCGCCGGGCCAGGCTGTCCGGATCGCCGCCGAGCTCCGTCCCCGCCCCGAGCCGA
>CAMNYG010000300.1 GCA_946570335.1 uncultured Dietzia sp.
GAACTGCTGCCCCTCACCAGCGCGGCCGTACTCGAGTCGATGATGCGCGGAACCGTCAGCGCGGGACGGGCTCTGCTGCGCCCCACCGCCTCCGACTCCCCGGCCCGGCACGCCGGTGCGCTCATCGCCACCGCCTGCGTCTACGGGGCCGGGCTCGGGATCTGGACTCTCGCCACGGGGGCCACCCTGCCGCCACAACTGGGGAACCTCGACCGCACGATCGATGTGGTGTTGCTGATCGTCGTGGTGGTGTCGGTCGTCGGACTGTGTACGGCACGCTCACGGTTGGCGGCGGTGGTCCTGCTCTCGGCCGTCGGGATCGCGGTGACCATCCAGATCTTCGGACTCGGAGCCCCGGACGTCGGCATGACGCAGCTGCTGGTCGAAGCACTGACCATCATCATGTTCATGCTGGTCCTGCGCAGGCTCCCGAAGGATTTCATCAGGCCCACCCGCGCCCGCCGCACCGCGGCGATCGTGCTGGGGGTGGCCTCCGGGCTCGCCGCCACCGCGGCCGTGCTCGTGTTCACCGGTCGCCGCGAGCGCTCCCCGATCGGCATGTATCTGCTCGAGAACGGCCCGGAGATCACCGGCGGCGCCAACGTGGTCAACACGATCCTCGTGGAGTTCCGTGCCCTCGACACCTTCGGCGAGGTCTCGGTGCTCGGTGTGGCCGGCATCGCGATCCTGGCGGTCCTCGGCTCGGTCCGGTCCCGTGCCGCCAACGAGACCGTCGACAACCAGGACGACGACTTCCTGCCCGGTGCCCGACGCGCCACCGGTGAGGGTCTCACCGCACTCGTGGACCCGGTTCGCAACACCGTCCCGCTGCGGCTGCTGTCGCGCGGAGTCACCCCCGTCCTCGCGGTGGTGTCGGCGGTGCTGTTGTGGCGCGGCCACAACGAGCCGGGCGGTGGGTTCATCGCCGCACTCGTCGCGGCCTGCGCGTTCGCCCTCTACTACCTGTCCCGTGAGTCGGATTCCCCCGTGAGCCGGCCGTCCACCCCGGTCGCCCTGATCGGCGGCGGCCTCATCCTCGCCGGCCTCACGGGCGTGGGTGGCTACGCGCTCGGCGAGTTCCTCGAGCCCGCCCACTGGTACATCCTCGGCCAGCACGTCTCCAGCGCGCTGATCTTCGACCTCGGAGTCTTCTGCGGCGTGCTCGGCCTGGTCATGACCGCCTTCAACACTCTCGGCGCGAGCGGCACGGCTGTGGACGCCGTGCCCGGAACCGACCAGACCGAGGAGGCCAACCGATGACCCTCGCGATCATGATCGGCGTCCTGACCGGCGGCGGCGTCTACCTGATGATGCAGCGCGGCATGGTCCGCGTCGTCTTCGGTCTCGGCCTGTTCAGCCACGCCGTCAACCTCATGCTGCTCACCGCCGGGGTCTCGGCGTGGCGGCGCGAACCGCTGGCGGACGTCAACAGCGTCGAGGTCTCCGCAGATCCGCTGCCCCAGGCGTTCGTGCTCACCGCGATCGTCATCACGCTCGCCGTCACGGTGTTCATGCTGTCGCTCGCGGTCGTCAGCCGGGACGACGACACCCATCAGATTCCCGACACCGGCCAGGGTCCGCTCGTGGGCTCCGGGCCCGCAGGCGCCGAGCCCACAGACGCCCAGACCTCAGCCACCCCGTCCCGCACCGTCACAGGTCAGGAGCACGAGGCGTGACCGCGCTGCTGCTGCCGCTGCTGGCCGCCGGACCGGTCATGGCCGCCGCGCTCGCGGCGATCTCGCCGTGGCGTGTCGTCGGCCGCCTCCTGTGCATGCTCGTCCCGGCCATCACCGCCGCCTCGGGAGTCAGCCTTCTCGTGTTGCACCACAGCGAGCCCGTCGTGGCCACGCAGGTCGGCGCGTTCATCCCCGGCGTGGCCATCCCGATGGTCTCCGACTCGTTCACCGCGATCATGCTCGTCGCCACCGGCGTGGTGGCCGCGCTCGCGCTCGCGTTCTGTGACCTCACCGGCGAGTTCGCCCGCAGTCGCTACTTCGCCCCCCTGGCTCTGCTCCTGCTGGCCGGCGCCAACGGTGCCCTGCTCACCGGTGACCTGTTCAACCTCTTCGTCTTTGTCGAGGTCATGTTGCTGCCCTCGTACGCGCTCATCGCCATGACCGGTGGCTGGCGCAGGCTGGGTGTCGGACGGCTGTTCGTGGTGGTCAACCTCCTGACCTCGACCGTGCTGCTCGCGGGCGTGGGTTTCGTCTACGCCTCGGCCGGCGCCGTCAACATCGCGGCGCTGGCAGGTGCGGCGAGCGAGGACGGGCGCGTCGCGGCGGCGCTGGGGATCGTCGTGATGGCCCTGTGCATCAAGGCCGGCGCGGTCCCCGTCCACGGCTGGCTCCCCCGCGCCTACCCCGGCACCTCGGCCGGCGTGATGGCCCTGTTCTCGGCGCTGCACACCAAGGTCGCCCTGTACGCGGTCATCCGCATCTGGGCCACTGCCTTCGACCTCGACCCCGCGTGGGGACGCGTGATCCTGGTGGTCGCGCTCATCACGATCCTGTGGGGGGCCATCGCCTCGGCCGCGCCGTTCGACGCCCGCGAGATCCTGGCCTGGCAGATGGTCTCGGGCGTGGGCGTGATCCTCGCCGCGCTGGTGGTGGCGTCCGCGCCTGGCGGGGCGATCGTCTACATGGTTCACCACATGGTCACCATCGGCGCGCTGATCCTGCTGGTCGGAGCGGCCGAACACGTCTACCGAAGCGACCGACTCGGCACGCTCACCGATCTGTGGCACCGTGAGCGGCCGCTCGCCGTGCTCATGGTTCTCGCTATCGCGGCCCTCGTCGGACTGCCTCCCACCTCGGGCCTGGTCGGCAAGCTCGAGGTTCTGGACGCCGCCCTGGAGCCCGGGACGGTGTGGGGAATCGTCACCGTCGTCGTCGTCCTCCTCGGCTCCCTCATCGGCCTGGTGGCGATGATCCGCCTGTGGCGGGGGATCATGTGGCACGACGTCGCGCCCGACGGCGACGCGTCCGGCTACGCCGCGCCGGCCCGGGACGACGACGCTCCCACCCAACCCCGTATACCCCGCCGACTTCTCGTGCCGGGCGGCGCCCTCGTCGCGGTCTCGGTGGCGATGTTCCTCGGCTACGGCGCGGTGGCCCCGGAGGTCGACCGGGCCGTGGGCGGACTGGTCGACACCACGTCGTACGTGCAGGCTGTACTCGGCGGGTCCGCCGCGCTGACCGCCACGACCGTGGGCGGTGGCTCGTGATCG
>CAMNYG010000301.1 GCA_946570335.1 uncultured Dietzia sp.
CCGAGGGTGAGCCCGAGGCGGCCGGTGCCGCGCCTGCACCCGAGCCGGCCGCCGGGCCGTCACCCTCCGGGATCGCGAACGCCTCGAGCCGCGACTCCGTGTCATCCAGAATCGTCAGGATCACCCGCCCGCGGCCGAACGTCACGTCCTCCACCGTCGTCGACGGGGTAGGCGAGAACAGCACCGTCGGGGCCGGCAACCGCGCCGGATCAGCATCCAGCGCCGACCACGGAACCACCAACACGGAACCGCCCGGATAGCTACTGCCGGCGATCTCCACATCCGTCCGCGGGCGCAGCACCAGCCACCGTCCGCTCGAGCCCACCCGGCAATCCTCCGGCACAGGAACCATGATCGGCTCCTCCGCCTCCGGATGGCCGCCCGGGCGCCAGAACCACTCCTGAGAAGTATGGAAATCCGGAGAGCGGCTCACCACGAACCGCCCGGTGTCGACGTCATATCCGGCGCCGACGGCGACGTCGTCGTCGTTCCCCTCGAAAATCACCGGCGCCGACTCCGCAGCGGTACCCCGGCGCCACAGGCGCACCACCCGCGCATACCCCGAACTCGTCGCATCCGAACCCGCCGGATCCAACGGCGCGGCCAACAACACCGTGTCCTCATCCACCCACGACACCGAACACTTGGCCTCCGGCAGATGGAAGCCGCCTTCCGATGCCGGCACGAACCGACGCTCCACCAGATCGAACTCGCGGACCTCGACCGCATCGGCTCCACCACGCGAAAGCCGGATCAACGCCCGATCGTCCTCCGGGCGACGCACCACCGTCCCCGCGTACACCCAGTTGACGTCCTCGGAGCGGGCGAGCGAATCCACATCGATCAACGTCTCCCACGCCGGATGATCCGCCCCCGGAGCGCCCTGCTCCACCACCGACCACGGCACGCGACGCCACAACCCCCGGGGGTGATCGGAGTCTTTCCACACGTTGTAGGCGAACCGCCCCCGCAGCACCGGCCACGCGATCCGGTCCGTCGCGTCCAGGATCTCCAACGCCCGGGCGTGTGAGCTCTCGGCGTGGTCACCAACGGTGAGGGTGGCGACGGTCCGATCACTGCGCTCAGCGATCCAGGCGAGAGCCTCGGGGCCGTCGACCTCTTCCAGGAAGAGGTACGGGTCAGAAGACGAAGCGGTGGTCATAGTCCCGATGATGCCTCTACCGGAACCGTCGTCCCACAAGGGGCAAGGGGAGTCTCAAAAAAGTAACGCTTAGGGTCTTGTTACCTAGACGGTCGATCAGTACCATCTGTGGCGAGCGTGGGTCGCCTGACCCGGCCATTCTCGATTGCACTCGGGAATGCATTCGATAAACGGAGACACACAAATGGGATCCATCACCAACGTCCTCAGCAGCGGCTCCGGCGACGGCAGCGCCAGCGGCAGCTCCACCGACACGATCACCGACCAGATCGCCGAGGCCGTCGGCGACCTCGTGGCCAGCGCCCTCAAGTCGATCCTGGGCAACCTCTCCTGATCTGCAGCTGAGGCGCTGACGCCGCCCCTCCTCACCCGGAGCGGGCGGCGTCAGTCTATTTCGGGTGTCTTCCTGCCCGCCCGGCGTGCCTCGCCCGCCGGATGCGCATACCCTGTGTGTCGTGGCTGACACTCATTTCGATCTCATCGTCCTCGGCGCGGGCCCCGGTGGCTACGTCGCCGCCATTCGCGCCTCGCAGCTCGGCCTCAAGGTGGCCGTGGTCGAGGAGAAGTACTGGGGCGGCGTATGCCTCAATGTGGGCTGTATCCCCTCCAAGGCACTTCTCCGCAACGCCGAGCTCGCACACACCGTCCTGCGTGACGGTAAGACCTTCGGGATTTCCGGCGACGTCTCGTTCGACTTCGGTGCGGCATTCGACCGCAGTCGCAAGGTGTCGGACGGCATCGTCAAGGGCGTCCACTTCCTCATGAAGAAGAACAAGATCACCGAGATCGACGGCTACGGCACGTTCGTCGACGCGAAGACCGTCGAGGTCGAGGGCACCCACTACACGTTCGACAACTGCATCATCGCGACCGGATCGGTGGTCAAGACCCTGCCGGGCATCGAGCTGAGCGAGAACGTGGTCAGTTACGAGGAGCAGATCCTCTCTCGCGAGCTGCCGAAGTCGATTGTCATCGTCGGCGCCGGCGCGATCGGCATGGAGTTCGCCTACATCATGTCGAACTACGACGTGGATGTGACGATCGTCGAGTTCATGGACCGCGTCCTGCCGAACGAGGACGAAGAGGTCTCCAAGGAGATGGTCAAGCACTATAAGAAGCTCGGCGTCAAGCTTCTTACCGGCCACAAGACCACCAAGGTCACCGACAACGGCGACTCGGTCGAGGTCGTGATCGAGAAGAACGACGGTGGCGACACCCAGACGCTCACCGTGGACAAGGTGCTCATGGCGGTGGGCTTCGCCCCGCGCGTCGAGGGCTTCGGCCTTGAGAACACCGGTGTCGAGCTCACCGAGCGTGGCGCGATCGACATCGACGACCACATGCGCACCAACGTCGACGGCATCTACGCCATCGGCGACGTCACCGCCAAACTGCAGCTCGCGCACGTCGCCGAGGCGCAGGGTGTCGTGGCCGCCGAGACCATGGCCGGCGCCGAGACCCAGACGCTCGGCGACTACCGGATGATGCCCCGCGCCACCTTCTGCCAGCCGCAGGTCGCCTCGTTCGGGCTCACCGAGGCCCAGGCCGAGGACGAGGGCTTCGATGTGAAGGTCGCCAAGTTCCCCTTCTCCGCCAACGGCAAGGCCCACGGACTCGGCCATGCGGTCGGCTTCGTCAAGGTCGTCGCCGACGCCACCCACGGTGAGCTGCTGGGCGCGCACCTCATCGGCCCGGACGTCTCGGAGCTGCTGCCCGAGCTGACCCTGGCCCAGATGTGGGACCTCACCGCCGAGGACATCGGCCGAAACGTGCACACGCACCCGACGCTGTCCGAGGCCATGAAGGAAGCGGTCCACGGCATCGCCGGCCACATGATCAACCTGTAGCCGCATCGTCCGAGCGGCGAGCGAAGTTTGCTCGTGTGTGAGTTGTCGTCGTGGCGGCGTTGCGCGTCATGGCCTTGGCGTTGAGTCACAGCGGCAGCCGATTCGTGGTCGGTTCCTGCGGGAACGCTGCACGCAGTGACTCCGCGTCCCTGGGTGGGCGGGAGCGCCGGGGCGGGCCTGCCCGGTGCGGGCCGGGACTGCCCGGGGTG
>CAMNYG010000302.1 GCA_946570335.1 uncultured Dietzia sp.
AGGACGACGCCGACCGCCAGCGCCACGCGCGGGGGTGAGACGATGATGGCATACGATCCGGCGACATTCTGACCGGCGAGCGCGACGAGGGGGCTGGCGCCGATATCGGACGCCACACCGGTAGTGGCGCTGGATAACATGGCGGCCGCCCCGGTATTGGAGCCGGTGAGGTACCCACCCGCCGCCCCGGCCGCGGGTGTCAGTGCCAGAGCCACGTCACCTGCGCCCGAAGCGAGTTGTGCCAGGTGCGACGCCATTCCGGCCGTTGCCATCACGATGCCGATCGCCATGAAGATGATCGCGTTCCCGGCGACCGGGACCCACGTGCCGAGTGCCTCGCGCACCAGCGGGAAGGCGTGCGCCACGGTGGGGACGGACGCCCGGAGCGCGACCAGGGCAGCGATGTTCACCCACAGCGCGGGGCTGTCGAGCCACGATGCCGCTGCCGGTATCAGGCCCGAGCTGAGTGCGGCCGTGGTGCCGAGGATTCCCGACAGGAGGACGACGAAGGGTGACACCGCCCTCACCAGCTCACGCGAGGCCCTGGGCGGAGCGCCGCCTCGGACCCGTGAGACGCCGACGAGGAATGCGATCACGGCGACCGAGGCCACGATGCCCGCCGGGGGAGTGCCGAGCAGCATGTTGGCCGCCACGAGCGTGGACCACTGGACCACCACGACGGAGGCGCACAGGAGTGCCAGGCGAGCGGTGAGGCGTGGCCTGAGGACCAGCACGAGGGTCACCGTGCTCACCAGGAGCACGGGCAGGGTCAGCAGTGCCGACCACACGCCGAGGTCGGCGAAGTCCTGGTCACCGAGCTCCGCGGCCACCAATGTGCCCGGGCCGAGTGAACCCCACGGCACCAGGGTCAGTCCGAGCAGTCCCGACACCACCGCTGTGACCGGGGACAGGCCGATTCGGACCAGAAGCGGAGCCGTGATCACCACTCCCAGCCCGAATCCCGTGACCGATTCCATGAAGGGGGTCAGTCCGAAGACCAGAAGGAGGATCACCGGGATCCGGTCCTCAGAAGGCACGGCCCGTGTCAGCCAGTCGGCGATGTGGTCCCTACTGCCCGAGGCCGACATCGCGACCGCGAGTGCGACGCCACCGAGGAGGATGAGGGCCACCTCGAGAACGGTCGGTCCAAGCTGGATCGCCGCGGCGATGATCTCGTCGTCGTCGGGACGGAACATCGTCGCCGCGGCGATGACTGCGACCACCAGGCCCACCACGCCGGCGAAGAGCGAGGGGACGCGCAGAGCGAGCAGGCCGAACACCGACAGGATCGGTGCGATGGCCGCACCGGTGTGGACTAGCTCGCTCACCGCACTCGTTCCGTGCTCGTCTCTGCCGCCGGATACCGGTCGGATCCGCTTCGCCGCTCAACCTACTCGGAGCCGACCGCCCTGATCGCGGCGGGCCTCGAGGGTGGTCGTCGACGACGTGCCCGCGACCGAGTTGTGGCCACGGGACGTGGACGATCCGACCGGGGGTCCTGGGGCCGTGGCGGGGGATCGACGTGTATTCGATGGCAGGACACCAATTCCGGTGCCACCGGGTGGTGTGATGCCATACTGGCGTCATGCCGCTTCACGGGGAGTACGAGCCGAGTCCGAGCAGGTGGGCTGCTGATCAGGCCGAACTGATCGAGTCGTCCGGCGGCACCGAGGG
The DNA here is from genome assembly GCA_946570335.1 of uncultured Dietzia sp. Classification (GTDB taxonomy): domain Bacteria; phylum Actinomycetota; class Actinomycetes; order Mycobacteriales; family Mycobacteriaceae; genus Dietzia. The sequence goes on from CAMNYG010000302.1 coordinate 1,675, forward strand.
CACGAGCCTCCAGGGGCGACCCGTAGTTCTTCTGACCACCAGGGGAGCCAGGAGCGGCAAGCTGCGAAAGACTCCGCTGATGCGCGTCGAGCACGACGGCGAGTACGCGATCGTCGCGTCAATGGGTGGGGCGCCCGCACACCCGGCCTGGTACTTCAACGTCATTGCCGAGTCGCACGTCGAGCTCCGGGACGGCCCTGTGCGGCAGGACATGCGTGCCCGCGAGGTGGCAGGGGAGGAGAAGGCCCGCTGGTGGGAGCGGGCGGTGGAGGCGTTCCCCGACTATGCGGACTACCAGGCCAAGACCGATCGCGAGATCCCGGTGTTCGTGCTCTCGCCGATGTGACGCTCGGAGAGCGCGACGGGAAGAGGAGGTCCGGGCCGACAGCAGGGTGGGTGAAGTTCAACCTCGCCGTCGACCTCGTCGCGGCCGCGTGGAGCCTCGTGTACGTGGGCCGGTTGGTGGTCACCGCACCGAGCGACTGGTCTTCGACAGCGTTGTATCTGTGTCTGGCGCTCGCGGTTCTCGGCGCCATCTGGCGTGGAACCAAGCTCCGTCAGGAACCCGCGGTCTTTGCTGCCGTGACCTACCTGTTGTTCGGGGCGATCGCCGTGGCCGCGGAAGCGAGTGCCGGTGACCCCACTCGAGCGGTGATCGGAGTTGTTCTGTCGCCGTTTGTCGCGGTTTTCGCAGTAGCGGAGCCGAAGTTCCGGCGGTCGATCAACCGGATCGCGCGGTACCCGGGGGAGGCCGGTGCGGGCCCGTGAACCCGCCGACAGGGTCGGGTGTGCCCGTCCGGACGCTCGGCACCCGCGTCGAGCACGTCATCCCTCGGCGGGCTGACCGACAAGTCGCGGCGCGAGCCGGTCAGGCGAGGGTGCAACGCCTCCTCGAAGGTCGGCGGCGAGCTCGTTGGCGTAGGAGATGAGTCCGGGCCCATCGATTCCGTATGGTGCGGGGCCATCAGCGTGTCCGATACGCTCTGCCGCTCGTTCGAGCAGCGTCAACGCGCCCTTGGTGTTGCCGCGCTGAATGTGCGTGATGCCGACGGCCAGTTGAGCCAGACCCTGCCACAGCATGCGTTCGTCGTCGGGGCAGCTTTTCCAGGCGCCTTCGAGAACCTCGTGAGCATTGAAGGCGAGGCCTTGATCCAGCAGATCTTGCGCCCAGGCCAACGATTCAGCGGGTGCCAGATCAAGATCATCGGGTATGCGCTCGACTCCGACGCTTCCTGGCGGCAGCGGTCGGCCGAGTTCGTCGCGGGGACGCGAGTTACGCGCGCGTCCGTCAGCGTCACGATCGCGTTGGATGCCATCAGGGGTGCGCATGTCCTCATGGTCCCATGTGGGGCGGCGGGCCGGTGGGAGCTGGGAGCGACCTACGCCGTACTTTACATAATGTAGATTATCGGCACTTTAGTATGCTGTGGAAGTGGTGACGGGCCGTCGCCCGGCCCGTCGGGGGCGCTTGTCGCGCCGCCAGCCCTGGCCGCGGATGGCGGCCGGCTGGCTTTCCTGCTGTGCGGTGTCCCGGCGTCGAC
>CAMNYG010000303.1 GCA_946570335.1 uncultured Dietzia sp.
CGCACCTGGTACGCCGCCGTGATGGCTCCGTCCGTGACCGGCGGGGCCACGGCCTGGATGGCGGTGGCCACCGTCGCCGGGGTAGGCCGGCCCTGGGTCGACTTCCTGATCTTGGGAGGCGGTCTGCTGGCCGGGATGAGCAACGTGCACACATGGCAGAAGGGGCAGGGAGCACCGGGGAAGGGGACGGTGTTCGACAAGCCGCTCCCCTCCTGGGAGGAGATCGCGGAGACCGTGGGGCTGCGCGGCACCCGGATGCGGGTCAAGGAAGAGAACGACCTGCGCAAGGTGGGCGTGGTCCAGCTGCGCCCCGGCGACACGGTGGAGGAGATCCAGGGTTCCCTGTCCGCGATCGCGTCCGCCCTCAAGCTCCCGCGCCGCTCCATCCGGGCGGTGGAGAACCCCAACGACTGCTCGCAGGCCGAGGTCACCATCATCAAGCGTGACGTTCTGCGGGACCCGATCGAGTGGCACGCCCTGGACGACAAGGAGGTCGGGATCTCGCTGGCGGACATGCCGCTGGAGCTGGGCACCTACGAGGACGGCCAGAAGTTCACCGACGACCTGGACGACCACCACACGATGACCGTGGGCATGTCCGGGTCGGGCAAGTCCACCTACGCCAAACTCAAGCTGATCAAGATCGCGGCGCGCTCCGATGCGGCGGTCCTGGCGGTGGACGTGGCCAAGGGCAAGCAGACCCTGGGGCCGGTCTCCAACGCCATCCTGTGGCCGGCCTACACGATGAAGGACACCCGCGCACTCCTGGCCGCGCTCCAGCGCGCGGTCACCGCACGCGCCGACTACCTGGGCTCCAAGGGCCTGGCGAACTGGACGAAGGGCTGCGGCTTGACGTTCCTCCACGTGCTCCTGGAGGAGGCCGCGCAACTGGTGGACGAAGACGAACTCGTCACGCTCGGGCAGTTGGCCCGGTCCGCCGGCATCCACCTGGAGGTCTCCCTCCAGCGGGGCACGTACACCAACATCGACACCGACGCCCGCGCCAACTTCAGCTCACGAATCTGCATGGGCACCGCTGAGGAGGCCGACGCCGCCAAGGTGCTCCCCGAGTACGTGATCGACTCCGGGGCCGCACCCCACCACTGGGCAGACCGCCAGCAGGGGTGCGCCTACGCCGCGGTGAAGTCACAGCCCAAGGAGCGGCACACGGTCCCGCTCCGGTTCCACAACGCCTCCAACAAGGATCTGGAGGAAGCCGCGAACGCCCTTCCGGAGCAAGACCCCAAGCTCGACCCGATCACCCGCCGCGCGTTCGGGGCGGCCTACGCCGAATACCTCGCGACCCGCACCACCGAGGGGACCGAGGTTCCCGACATCGAGGAGCTGCCCACCGTGCCCGACACCCCCCAATCTCTGACCGAGGACTACGACGACTACGACCAGGAGGACGACGGCGACGACTACGTGGAAGAGGAAGTCGAGCACATCGGCATTGACTCCGAGATCGGGTTCGAGGAGGGCGAGAGTGACTTCGTGCTCCCGCCCCGCCCGGAGCCGAAGCTTTCCGCGGCCGAGTGCCGGGAGCGACTGGCCGCGCAACTGGCCGCGTGGGAGGGCGAAGGCCGGTTCGAGTTCCGCATCAACGATCTGATCGCGGCCCTGAAGGAGCACGGGGTGGACCGGTCCCGCCCCTGGGGGATCGGGGAGCTGGGCCGTCTGACCGAGGCTGGACGGATCATCCACCACGACGGTGGACGGTTCGAGATCGTGGCCCAGGATCGCGCTCTGGCGTCCGTGTAGGCCGCTGTCAGACCGACTGTCAGACCGTGTCAGGGAGGGTGTCAGAAACGCTGTCAGAAGCGCCTGACACCCTCCCTGACCTCTACCTCACTCCAAAACGCCGGGGCGCACTGTCAGAGGCCGCGCCCCGCATCTTCGAGAGGACTTCCATCATGACCAAGACCGACCGCAACGGGAACGCGATCAACGACTTCGGTGTGCCGACCGGACCGATCGACGCCGAACCGGCCGCCGCTTATCACGCCGATGGCTCCTTCAAGGACGCCGCGTCCAAGGAAGCGATCCTCCTGGACACCTTGCGCCGGGCGGGAGTGGAGCTGGGGGAGTACGACCGGAGCACGGCGAAGCATCTCGCCGGCTTCTTCGACTGGCAGATGATGGGCACCGTCGCGTCCTGGATCGAGCGCGCGCGACGGTAGCCACACAAGAGAAGGCCCACCCCTCGGGGTGGGCCTTCCTGCGTTTCAGGCCGAGTCCAGTCCGACTCGATCGACCTCGACTTCCTCCAGGACCACGACGACACCCACACACCCTTGCATTCCTCAGTGATCAAGGAGGGCCGATCACACCTAGGCACCATCGGTGATCCTGGCCGCGTCCGTAAGAGCGCAGGTATCTCCCGGGCGTCGCCCGGGAGATACAAAGGCTCACCGTGCCGACCGTGCCGCTGGCTCCGACACGCCGACACGCCGGTATCTCAGATACCTGGGTACTTACGCCTCCCCGCCTCCCCGCTTCTCCTCCCCTCCTTCCTCCCGCCCGCCTTCGGTCGGGGTCTGTCTGGGGAGAGGATCGCGGGGCACCATCCCCGCGTCCCCTGCCGCGCTCTGGTCCTCGCCCCGGCGGGGATGGCACCCCGCCCCGGAACCCCCCGGTGCGCCACCTTGACGGTGTACAGGTGAGGCGCGACACGCCGACGCGCGGATATCGGAGATACCTGCGCACTGCCCGTGGCGCCACGACACCGCGACACCACACGGCGCCGCGACATCAAGATGCCTAGGTGTGTGGAGCGCGTCTCCTACCTGGATCACTCGTAGTGCCTAGGTGTGTGGACCCAAGATGAGGAATGCACGGGCGTGTGAGAGAAGGAGGCTGATGGACGAGATGGTGAGGATCCGTCTGGTGGGCGGACCGATGGATGGCGGGGAGCTGCCGGTGGACCGGGCCGCGGTGGAGGAGGACCCCGAGCCCGGATTTGATTTCGTGCCCGAGGACGGGTCCGGCGCTCCGGAGGACGCGCCGCGCGTGCTGTACACCGCTGAGCCGGGCGGAGATCCGGCGGTGTGGCACTGGCGCGGGTGGGTGCCCTGATCCGGCGCGCCCCGCGCACACGGGGGCTCGTGGTGGGGTTCCATCCCGTCATCCGTCGGCGCCCGCAGGGCACATCCCGCGCGGTGGTGGGGTGAACCCCGGGAGGGTGTCGGGTGGACCGAGTGGAGCCCGAAGCGA
>CAMNYG010000304.1 GCA_946570335.1 uncultured Dietzia sp.
ATCCGGACGCGGTGCCGGCCGGTGCGGTGGGTGCGCTCACCGGATCTCCTCCTTCTTGCCGGTTCGGTCCTCGACCACGTTGGCGCCCAACCACTTCACCATGACGAACGCCACCGCGAATATCAGCAGGAACACCAGTGTGGACAACGCGGACGCACTGTTGAACGCGCCGGTACGCATCTGGTTGACCACGAGCTGGGAGATGGTGGCCGTCGGCGAGCTGGAGTTGGCGCTGATGAGGATCACCGGCAGGTCGTACATCCGCAGCGCGTCGAGCGTGCGGAACAGGATCGCGACCATGAGGGCCGGCCGCACCAGAGGCAGAGTGATCTTGACGAACTGCTGCCACTTGGTGGCGCCGTCCACCCGGGCCGCCTCGTAGACGTCGCCGGGGATCATCTGCAGTCCGGCGAGGATGAGCAGCGCCATGAACGGCGTCGTCTTCCACACGTCGGCCACGATCACGGCGACCTTCGAGTAGAAGGGGTCGGTGGTCCAGGCGATGTCGCGACCGGTGACCGTGTTGACGATCCCGCTCGGCGAGAAGATGAACGCCCACAGCTTGGCCGTGACCGCGGTGGGGATCGCCCACGGCACCAGGACCGCGGCCCGCAGCAGCGCACGACCCCAGATGTTGCGGCCCATGATCACGGCCATCCAGAAGCCGAGGACCGTCTCGATCGACACGGTCACCACGGTGAACATCGCGGTGTTGCGCATCGCGGGCCAGAAGTCGGTGGCGATGTTGCCGGGAGCGCACGGGACGGAGGCGCCACTGTTGCTGGTGCACGTCTGCGTGAGCCAGTAGATGTAGTGCTGGAGGGTTCCGAAGGTGCCCGAGGTGAACATCCCGGTCGCGGGGTCGAGCCGGGCATCGCCCACGAACGACAGGTAGACGGCCCGCACGATCGGGTAGCCGATGATGACGGCGAGGATGACCAGCGGAGGTCCGACCATCCACAGCGGACGCCAGTCGAGCTTCTTCTTGACGAGCACCGGTGGCTCGGCCGACGGCGCATCGGCGACTGGCGAGGGAGCCTGGCCGGTCGAGGTCTCCGGGCGCTGGGCTGGCATCGACCCTCCTGTATTCGATGGTGCGTCTACGGTGCTCGGACGACGAACCGGCCGGCACACGGGATCGTATACCCGTGCACCGGCCGGTCGACGGCGGTATGGCGATGCGGCCGGGAGTTCACGCGCTCCCGATCACCTCACCGGCCCGCGGATTCTCAGTTGCCGGCCTGCTGGATGGCCGTGGCCATGTCGGCCGTGGCCTGGTCGACGGTCTTCTCACCCTTGAGCGCGGCGTGGGTGTTGTCCTGGACCGCCTTGGAGACCGCCGGGTAGAACGGGGTCACCGGACGCGGCTTGGCGTTGTCCAGCGCGACCTTCAGTGCGGCCATGTACGGGAACTCGGCCTGCAGCCCCTCGTCGTCGTAGATCTGGGACAGCACCGGCGGGAACGAGGCCTGGGCGAAGCCCATCTGGACCTCTTCGCTGATGATGAACTCGACGAAGTCCACGGCGGTGGCCTTGTGCTCGGAGAAGACGCTGATGGCGTTGTTGTAGCCACCCAGGGTGGAGGCGCCGGGGCCGTCCGGGCCGAGGATCGGCGCGACGTCGAAGTTCTCGGCGACCTCGGGCTGGCCCTCGGTGAGGGCCTTGTCGTACATGTACGGCCAGTTGTAGGAGTACATGGTCTCACCGGCCAGGAACCCGAGCGCGGTCTCCTCCTCGGAGAAGGCGTCGGTCTTGTGAGCGATCACCTCGGACTGGTAGCCATCCACGAGGGCCTGCAGGCCTGCGCGGGACTGCTCGGACTCGACCTCGGGGGTCGACCCGTCCTCGCCCACGATGCCGCCGCCCCAGCTGTTCATGAACTGGCTGGCCGCGACCGTGGCCTGCTCGCCGAGCATCAGCGGCATCTGCAGGCAGTCGACGTCGCGCTCGTCCGCGACGGTGCACGAGTCGACCAGGGCCTGCCAGTTGGCGGGGGCCTCCGGCTGCATGTCCGTGCGGTAGTACAGCAGCTGCGCATTGGTGTTCTGCGGCACGGCGTAGAGGGTGCCGTTGTAGGTGGCCGACTCGACGGCGGCCTGGATCAGGCCGGAGGTGTCGACGGCGGTGTCGCCCTCGATCGGCTGGATCCACTGGTTGGCCGCGAAGTGGGCGGTGTCGGTGACGTCCAGCGCGAACACGTCGAACTCGCCGCTCTTGGCCTGGAGGGTCTGGATCAGCGAGTCCCGCTGGGCGTCCGCCTCGCCGGGCAGCTCGTGGAGCGTGACCTTCTCGTCCGGGTGCTCCGTGTTCCACTGCTCGATGAACGGCTTCAGCGTCTCAACGTCGTTCTTGCCCATCGCGAAGGTGATGGGGCCGCGCGAGTCGACACCGGCGTTGGTGTCCTCGCCGGAAGCCGTGTCGCCGCCGTCGTCGCTCGAACACGCCGCCATCGAGAGCGCCACGACCGAGGCGATCGCTGCTCCCTTGAATATCCTGCCGATTCCGGCCATGTGCATCTCCTACTGTCGTGTCTCGACGCTCCCACCGACGCCTGCCGACGGGACCAGCGATCCGTCACCGTTGTGACTCGGATCTCACTGAGCGCCGCCTGAGCGTATCCCACTATCCGCCGGTCGCGAGACCTCCCCGCCAGCCCGTTCGCGTGATACCGGGAAAAGCGTGAAATTCAAGTCACTTGAGTCACTCTAGCAACACACCCCACAGGGTGACGCCTTAACGCGGCACCTACTCCACGCAGGGCCGTTAGGCTAGCCTTGCCTTATGAGTGCGAAGAGGCTGAAGCCAGAGAACGCCACGACCATCCCCGTCACCCTCACCGCCCGCGAGAAGGTCAGTCCCTCGTTCATGCGGCTGACCGTGGCCGGCGACGGACTCAAGGAGTACCGGCCCATGGGCGCGGACCAGTGGTTCCGCCTGTTCCTGCCGACAGACGACTCCGGCGGGCAGGCAGGGCTGAAGATCCTGCCGGACATGAGCATCCGCAGCATGGCCGCATACACGCTCACCCCGCCCTCGCGCCGACCGCTGATCCGCAACTACACGACGGTCGAGTACCGGCCCGCCGACCCGGCCGCAGGCCGCGCCACCGCGGAACTCGACTTCGACGTCTACGTGGACGACTCCCACACCGGCCCCGGCCTGACGTGGGCGCGCGAGGCCGCGATCGGCTCCGCGTCCGCACTCCTGGACGA
>CAMNYG010000305.1 GCA_946570335.1 uncultured Dietzia sp.
GGCGCGGTCCCGTTCGAAGGGGCTGCGCTCGCTGGCCGAGGCCCGCGGCCGACCCGAGTTCTCGTCGACCCGGCGCTGTGCGTCCGCCTCGCTGTAGGCGTATCCCGTCATCCTGTCGCTCCTAGTCCGGGAAGTCCACATCGGTACCGACGAGACGCTGGTACTGGTACCAGAGCACCGCCCCTGTCTCCCGGATGATGCTCATGATCTGGTTCTCCCGGGTCCACACCGCAGGGCCGTGCCTGGTCGGCGACGTCCATGCCTTGAGTCCCACGTCGTGCGCCATCATCCGGGAGCGGTACGAGTGCGTGGGATCGCTGACCAGCACCACCGATTCACCGCCCTGGTCGCGCACGGTCTGGGCCACGGCCTCGAGGCTGCCGACGGTGTTGGTGCCTGTCTCCACCGCGAGGATCGCCTCCGGCGGGACTCCCAGCCGGGTCAGATACGCACGACCGGACCCGGCCTCGGTGTAGAGGTCCCCGGGCTGGTTACCGCCTACTGTGATGATCTGGGGCGCGACCCCCTGCTCGTAGAGCGTGGCGGCGTGCTCGAGCCTCGCCTGGAACACGGGGGTCGGGACGCCGTTGTACTGGGCCGCCCCCAGCACGACGATCGCGTCGGCCGGCGACCTGTCATCGACGCGGGCGACGTGCCAGACGCGGAACGCGATGAATCCGGGGACGATCAGACATACCAGTAGCGCGGTGACCAGAAACCATCCGAAGGTTCTGGTCACCGCGCGACGTGGGGACCGGGTTCTACTCACCCGACCAGTGTGCCAGGAACTCGTATCAGCACCCGAGCAGACGCTGGGCGAGGTAGCCCTCGACCCGGTCGATCGCGACGCGCTCCTGCGCCATGGTGTCGCGCTCACGGATCGTCACGGCCTGGTCGGTGAGCGTGTCGAAGTCCACGGTGATGCAGAACGGGGTGCCGATCTCGTCGTGACGACGGTAACGACGGCCGATGGCCTGTGCGTCGTCGAAGTCCACGTTCCAGTTCTTGCGAAGCTGTGCTGCCAGGTCCCTCGCCTTGGGAGACAGGTCCGCGTTGCGCGACAGCGGCAGTACCGCGGCCTTGAAGGGGGCCAGGCGTCGGTCGAGCTTGAGGACCGTGCGGGTGTCGACTCCGCCCTTGGCGTTGGGGGCCTCGTCCTCGGTGTAGGCGTCCACCAGGAACGCCATGAGCGAGCGGGTCAGGCCGAAGCTGGGCTCGATGACGTACGGGATGTACTTCTCGCCCGAGGCCTGGTCGAAGTACTGCAGGTCCTCACCGGAGTGCTTCTGGTGCTGGGCCAGGTCGTAGTCCGTGCGGTTGGCGATGCCCATGAGCTCGCCCCACTCGCTGCCGGCGAAGCCGAAACGGTACTCGAAGTCGATGGTGCGGTCCGAGTAGTGGGCACGCTCGTCGTCGGGCACGTCGAAGCGACGCAGGTTGTCCGGGTCGATGCCCAGGTCCACGAACCAGTCCCAGCAGGCCTCGACCCAGCGGTCGAACCACTGCTCCGCCTCGTCGGGCTTGGTGAAGAACTCGATCTCCATCTGCTCGAACTCGCGGGTCCGGAAGATGAAGTTCCCGGGCGTGATCTCGTTTCGGAACGCCTTGCCGATCTGTCCGATGCCGAACGGCGGCCTGCGGCGCGCCGTGGTCATGACGTTCTTGTAGTTGACGAAGATGCCCTGCGCGGTCTCCGGGCGGAGGTAGTGCAGGCCCTCCTCGTTGTCCACGGGCCCGAGGTAGGTCTTGACCAGGCCGGAGAACAGCTGCGGCTCGGTCCACTTGCCCTTGGTGCCACAGTTGGGGCACGCGATCTCGGACATCGGCGCATCCGCCGGATCGTCGAGCTTCTTCTTGGCCGCGTAGGCCTCCTGCAGGTGGTCGTGACGCAAACGGGTGTGGCAGGACATGCACTCGACCAGCGGGTCGGTGAACGTCTCGACGTGGCCGGAGGCCTCCCACACCTTGCGCGGCAGGATGATGGACGAGTCCAGGCCCACCACGTCCTCGCGGGCGGTCACGAAGGTCCGCCACCACTGACGCTTGATGTTCTCCTTGAGCTCCGCTCCCAGCGGACCGTAATCCCATGCTGAGCGGGTACCGCCGTAGATCTCGCCGCTCTGGTACACCAATCCCCGGCGCTTGCAGAGGTTGACGACGGTGTCGATGACGGAAGCTGAGGCTGCCACGTCGGGGGTTCTCCCTTGGTGAGTCGGTTGGCGGAGGGGTCCGATGGACCACCTCGGCGCGGGCCGGCGCCCGGGCGCTTGTCCCCAGGGTATCCGGTGCGGGCTGTGGGTCTGGGATACTGGGGCCCCTAACCCGATACGACACCGGCCGCGACATGCACGTCGCAGGTGCCGGAAGGTGGAGACGATGGCCCCCGGATCACAGCCGACGGCCGGCCAGTTGCCGGTCACGGACGTTCACGATTCCAGCGTGCACGCCGCCCCGGTCCCGCTGCCGCCCGCCCCGGTCATGACGGCGGCGGGCGATCTCCTCCGGGCGCTGGCGTCCCCGCTGCGTATCGCGATCGTGCTCCAGCTCCGGGACGGCCCCCGGTGCGTGCACGAGCTCGTCGACGCCCTGGGAGTCACCCAGCCACTCGTGAGTCAGCACCTGAGGGTGCTCAAGTCCGGCGGGCTGGTCTCGTCCCACCGACAGGGACGCGAGATGCGCTACGAACTGCTCGACGAGCACCTGCTGAGTATCGTCGAGTCCGCAGTCGATCACGCCGGGGAGGGGTTGAGTCCATGACGAGCCCGGACAAGCCCATCGGTGTGCGCTCCACCCGCCAGCGGAGCGCGATCTCGGCACTGCTCGACGAGTCCAAGGGCTTCCGTTCGGCCCAGGACCTGCACGCGGAACTGCGTGAGAAGGGCGACGCGATCGGCCTGACCACCGTGTACCGGACCCTGCAGTCGATGTCCGACGCCGGGGCCGTGGACGTGCTGAGGACCGATTCCGGCGAGCTCATCTTCCGCAAGTGCTCGGACTCCCGCCACCACCATCTCGTGTGTCGGGTCTGTGGCTTCACCGTGGAGGTCGAGGAGCCCAAGGTCGAGGAGTGGGCGCGCGAGGCCGGACGGGCCCACGGTTTCACCGAGGTCACGCATTCGGTGGAGCTGTTCGGGCTGTGCGCCGAGTGCGCCGCCCGGCCGGCCTGATTTCCGCGGGGGTCAGCCGCGGGTCGCAACCGGCCCGGCCC
>CAMNYG010000306.1 GCA_946570335.1 uncultured Dietzia sp.
GACGACGACGCCACCACCGACCCCGCCGGCACCGACACCGTCTCCGGACTCGGGGAGCGCAAGAACCGCATCTTCACCGAACTCCTCGCCGAGGGCATCGAGGCCTACCCCGGCTCCGTCGCCTACATCGACGCCCTGGACGCCGCCGGCATCGCCAAGTGCGTCGTCTCGAGCTCCAAGAACGCCGTCGCGGTACTGACCGCCGCGGACCTGCGGGACCGGTTCGAGGTGATCGTCGACGGCCGGGTCGCCGCCGCCGAGGGCATCCCCGGCAAGCCGCGCCCCGACACGTACCTGCGGGCCGCGGAACTGCTGGGCGTCCCCGCGGACCGCTGTGCGGTGGTGGAGGACGCCGTCTCAGGTGTGCAGGCCGGCGCCGCCGGCGGGTTCGCCCATGTGATCGGCGTGGATCGGGGGGCCGGGAGACAGGTCCTGCTGGAGGAGGGGGCCGACGTCGTCGTCGACGACCTCGCCGACCTCATCCCCGGCGTCACGGGCGAGGCACCCGGCACCGACAGTGAGACCACCGAAGTGGAGGGCGAGCGCGAATGACCCCGGTTCCCCCAGGCCGCGGCCCGGTGCACGACACCATCGGCCAATCCGTTCCCGGCAACATCCGCACCACCTACGGCGTCAACCTCCGCAGCCACCTCGAGGTGCCGGAGATCAACCGCTCCACCCACCCCGCCGACCCGTGGCGCTGGGTCGAGACCAGCCCCAAGGCCAGCACACTCGGCGTGTCCGAGACCCAGTTCGCCGTGGGCAACGGCTACCTCGGCATGCGCGGCAACCCCGAGGAAGGGCGCAACTCCCGCCACCACGGGACGTTCATCAACGGCTTCCACGAGACCTGGCACATCCAGCACGCCGAGGACGCCTTCGGGCTCGCACGCGAGGGCCAGACCATGGTGCAGGCGCCCGACACGAAGACGATCCGCGTCTACGTCGACGACGAACCGCTGCGCGTCATCGCCGCCGATCTCGAGCACTACGAACGCAGCATCGACTTCCGCGACGGTGTACTCCGCCGCGAACTCGTGTGGCGCACCCCGGCCGGCAAGAAGGTCATCGTCCGCACCAGCCGCATGGTGTCGATGGTCGAGAAGCACCTGGCCGTCATGACGTTCGAGATCGAGATGCCCGAGGAGTCGGCGCCCGTGGTGATCGTCTCCGAGGTGCTCAACCGCCAGGACGGCGAGGACGAGTACCACACCACCGACGATCTGCCCGCAGGCTTCGACCCGCGGCGCTCCGAGGGACTGGAACACCGTGTCCTGATCCCCGAGGTGACCGACTGTCAGCGCGGCTACCAGTCCCACGGCTACCGCTGCGCCAATTCCGGCATGACCATCGGGGTGGCCGTCGATCACGAGGTCGAGACGGTCGACGACGTGGCCATGAGCACCGACGTCAGCGACGACTCCTCCCGTGCCGTCTACCACGTGCACGCCACCCCCGGCAGCCCGCTGCGCCTGACCAAGATGGCGGCGTACCACACCTCCGCCCAGGTGCCGTCCAGCGAGCTCGTCGAGCGCTGCTCCCGCACCCTGGCTCGTGCGCGGGAGCGGGGGCTGGAGGATCTGCAGCGCACCCAGCGCAGCTGGTACGACCACTTCTGGTACCGCTCCGATGTGGAGGTGGAGGGGCCGGTCGAGACCCAGCAGGCCATCCGCTTCAACCTGTTCCAGCTCGCCCAGGCCTCCGCGCGGGCCGAGACCGCCGGAATCGCCGCCAAGGGCGTCACCGGCAGCGGCTACTCCGGCCACTACTTCTGGGACACGGAGACCTACGTCCTGCCGTTCCTGACCTACACGATGCCGCAGGTCGCGCGAAACGCCCTGCGCTTCCGGTACTCGCTGCTCGACAAGGCACGCGAACGGGCGCAGTACCTGTCCGTCAAGGGCGCACTGTATCCGTGGCGCACCATCAACGGCGAGGAGGCGTCCGCCTACTACGAGGCCGGTACCGCCCAGTACCACATCAACGCCGACATCGCGCACGCCCTGGTCAAGTACGTGTGGGCCACCGGCGACGAGGACTTCCTGATCCGCGAGGGCGTGGACATCCTCGTGGAAACCGCGCGGATGTGGGTCTCGCTCGGGTTCTTCGCCGAGGACGGTCAGTTCCACATCCACGGCGTCACCGGTCCCGATGAGTACACCACCGTCGTGGACAACAATCTGTTCACCAACGCCATGGCCCGCTTCAACCTGCTCGCGGCGACCATCGCGTGCAAGCGCATCGCCGCGCTGGACGACGGTCGGTGGGAGGGGATCTGCCGGCGTCTGAAGATCGACGACGACGAGATCGCCGAATGGAAGCGCGCCGCCCGCAACATGGTGATCGCCTACGACGAGGAGCTGGGGGTGCACCCGCAGGACCAGGATTTCCTGGCCAAGGAGATCTGGGATCAGGATCTCGACGCGCCTCGGCGGCCCCTGCTCCTGCATTTCCATCCGCTGGTCATCTACCGGCACCAGGTGCTCAAGCAGGCCGACGTGGTGCTGGCGATGTTCCTGCGCGGGGACGAGTTCACCGAGGAGCAGAAGCGCGCCAATTTCGAGTATTACGACCCGCTGACCACCGGGGATTCGACGCTGTCTGCGGTGGTGCAGTCGATCATCGCGGCCGAGATCGGTTACTGCGACGAGGCGTTCGAGCACTTCTCCAAGGCCCTCGTGGTTGACCTGGCCGATGTGCACGGCAACGCCTCCGACGGCATCCATGTGGCCTCGACGGGCGGGGTCTGGTCGGCTCTGGTCAGCGGGTTCGGAGGGATGCGTGACTACCGTGGCGACATCTCGTTCGACCCGCGGGTGCCCGCGGAGTGGGGTGCGTTGACGTTCCGGCTGACGGTCCGCGGCACGCATTTTCGCGTCCGCTGTACCCACGACGACATCACGATCGTGAACCTCAACGGCGACGACTTCGACTGCACCGTGCAGGGCCGCCCCGTGCGGGTGCCGGCGGGCCAGACAGTGGTCGAGGCGCTCGATGAGCGGGCCCGCGTCTGCATTTCCTGACCCGGTCGGCCCGGCGTGCGTCTCCACCGCCGGGACGCTTGTCGGGCCGCCGGCCAGGGCTGCGCGGCACCGGCCAGCGCACACTCTGACTTGCGCACCCTGATTGCACGTTTTCGGCGGACTTGCGCGCCCAGTTGCAGCAGTCTGGGTGCGCAAGCCGGACCCCGTGCA
>CAMNYG010000307.1 GCA_946570335.1 uncultured Dietzia sp.
GGGCGGTCGGGGCGGTCGGGGCGGCCGGGGCAGCCGGTCAGGGGCAGCCGGGCCGGGCAGGATCAGCGGCCGGTGTACTTCGCGTCGCGCTTCTCCAGCGCGGCACCGATGGCCTCCATCATGTCGGCGGAGGCCAGGAAGCCCGCGTTCCAGGTGGCGACGTAGCGGTTGGACTCGTAGATCGGCCCCTCGATAGCCCGATTCAGCACCTCGCGGGTACCGCGCACGACCAGCGGCGGGTTGTCCGCGATCTCCGCGGCCGTGGCGTGAGCGGAGTCGAGGACGCCCGTGGCATCGTCGGCGATGTGGGTGATCAGTCCGTAGCGAAGCGCGGTCTCGGCGTCGATGTCACGGCCCGTCAACGCCAGCTCACGGGTCAGGCCCGACCCGATGATGTAGGGCAGGCGGCCCAGCGAGCCCATGTCGGCGACGATGCCGACCTTGACCTCGCGGACCGAGTACGTCGAGTCCGCAGAACCATGCCGCACGTCGCAGGCGGAGATGAGATCCATCGCGCCCCCGATGCAGCGCCCCTGGACCGCCGCGACGGTGGGGGTCCTGGCCGCGGCCACCGAGTCGACGGCCTGGCGCATGTTCTCCACGAAATCCAGGATGCGCTCGTTGCGCGAGGCATCGGGCGTCTTGTCCTGCGGCAGGAACTCCATGAACTGCGGCATCATCGCCATCAGGTCGAGGCCGTAGGAGAAGTTCCGGCCGTCGGCCGCGATCACGGCGGCTCGGATCTCCGGATCCGCGTCGAGCTCGGCCATCACGCGCGGCATCTCGGCCCAGAAGTCCGGGCCCATCGCGTTGTTGCGTCCCGGGCCGATCAGGGTGACCCGGGCGACGTGGGGGTGCCGGGCCCCCTTCTCGATGCGGACAGAGGCGTACTCGCCGGGGGTGGTGTTCTCGCCCGGGGCTGGCGTGCTGGAATCGCTCATGGGATCAGGGTGCCATGCTCCCCTCCGCCGTCCCCGGGCAGTATCGGATCAGGCTCCGGAATTCGGCATGACGAACCACAGGATCACATACAGCAGGACCTGCGGGCCCGGCAGCAGCAGCGAGGCGATGAACAGGACGCGGACCAGGATCGGATCGAGCCCGAAGTACTCCGCCACGCCGCCGGCAACACCGCCGATCCAACGGTCCTGGGACCGGGTCAGACGCTTCGGCTGGGAGGAGGGAACACTGTTCATGACGGGACTCCTTGTGTGAACGGCGATGTTGTCGTCGTCGTTGTCGGGCTGGTGGACCGGGGACATCTCCCCCGGTGATCTCCACTCTCCTCCCCCGGCGCCGGCACCACATCGGGGATCGACCCGGATTCGCGACCCTGATCCCGCCTCAGGGTTCGCGTCAGCGCAGCCCCTTCAGTTGTGGAACTCGCCGCAGTCCACGGTGAGGGTCTGGCCGGTCACCGCGGACGCGGCATCGGAGAGCAGGAACAGCACCGGGTCCACGATCTCGCGTTCGGACGGCAGGCGGCGCAGGTCCATCTTCTCGGCGGTGTGCTGGTAAATGTCGTCGATCGTGCCGCCGTACTTGCCGGCCAGGTGCTCGAAGTAGGCCTTGAGCGTGTCGCCGTAGATATAGCCCGGCGCGACGGTGTTGATCCGGACACCTCGCGGCCCGAGCTCCGTGGCCAGCGAGTGGCCCAGCGCGACCAGGGCCGTCTTGGCGATCTTGTAGCCGGCGTAGCGCTCGCGCGAGTGGTGGATGACCGCCGAGGCCATCATCACCACCGAACTGGAGACCGGGGGCCTTCCGGAGGTGGGGGACGCGGCGGCGGTGTCGTCGTCGGCCTCGACGGGGTCTTTCGCGCCGGCCTCGAGCAGGGGCGTGAACTCCTGCGTGGTACGCAGCGCTCCCAGGACCGACAGGTCGATGCCGCGGGAGATCTGTTCGTGGTCGGTCTGGGCGAGAGGCTTCATGCTGGGCACGGCGAACGCGCTGTACACCAGACCGTGCACGGCGTCGACGCGCTCGGCCACCGTCTCCCGCAGCGCGCGGACCGAGTCGGGGTCGGTTGCATCGACCGGCGCGGCGAACGCCTGACCGCCCGCTGCCCGGACCTCGGCGGCGATCTCCTCCACACGGGTGACGGTCCGCGCGGCCACCACCACGGACGCCCCCTCCTCCGCGGCGCGGAGGGCGAGTGTGCGCCCGAACCCCGGCCCGGCTCCCACGATCACGACGGTCTTGCCACTGAGAAGAACTGACATGCGTCACATACAACCAGTCCGCAGGCGGTCGTCGCGGGAAGTTCACCTATGCCCGATACCATCCGCACGTGCGAACCATCCCCGAGCAGTATCTTCGCAGCTCACATGCCCCGTCTCCGCGGACGCTCCTCGACGTGATCGGCAGCGTCGCCGAGCGCCACCCCGATGCGGCGTGCATCGACGACGGCACCCGCGTCCTGAGCTACGGGCAGGTCTGGGACGAGATCCACGCCTCCGCCCGGTGGATGCACGCCCAGGGTGTCGGCGCCGGGGACCGCGTGGGGATCCACATGCCGTCGGGCACCGCGGAGCTGTACCTGGCGATCCTGTCGACCCTCGCCGCCGGTGCCGCGTACGTTCCGGTCGACGTGGACGATCCTGCCGAGCGTGCCGAGCTGGTGTTCGGACAGGCCGAGGTGGCCGCGATCTACACCGCGGAGGGGATGCGGCTCACCGCCCCGGGTCGGGAGGTGGACCAGGGACGACGACGAGGCCCGGTGGACTCCGACGACTGCTGGATCATCTTCACCTCCGGCACCACCGGCCTGCCCAAGGGCGTGGCGGTGACCCACAGGAGCGCGGCGGCGTTCGTCGACGCCGAATCACGCATCTTCCTGCAGGACGCACCGCTGGGGCCCGGCGATCGCGTGCTCGCCGGACTGTCGGTGGCGTTCGACGCCTCGTGCGAGGAGATGTGGCTGGCCTGGGCGCACGGGGCGTGCCTGGTGCCGGCGCCGCGGTCGGTCGTCAAGTCCGGTCTCGACCTGGGGCCGTGGCTGCGCGAGCGCGACATCACGGTGATCTCCACCGTGCCGACGCTGGCGCAGATGTGGTCGGATGCGATGCTCGCCGGCATCAGGATGGTGATCCTCGGCGGCGAGGCCTGCCCGCCCGAGCTCGCCGCGCGACTGGCCGGCGACGGGCGCGAGGTGTGGAACACCTACGGCCCCACCGAGGCGAC
>CAMNYG010000308.1 GCA_946570335.1 uncultured Dietzia sp.
CCCCACCAGCCGCTGATAGTGGGCCCTAGGGCCAAGTCAAACCCTGGTCAGTGCGGGTTTGACCTGGGCTAAACCACTGTGTCACTGACGTGTGGCCCCCTACCGGCGGCGGTGCCCGAGTACGGGTCGGTGCCGGGATCCACCACGCCCGGCTCGTCGCTCGAGGCCGCGCCCACCACCACGGGGATGACCGGGGTGTCGCGCGAGGATTCGACCACGTCCGCCACCACCACGGTGATGTTGTCCGGCCCGCCGGAACGCAGCGCGAGCTGGACCAGGCGGTCGGCGGCGTCGTCCACGGAACCGGTGGCCAGTGTCTCGGCGATCGTCTCGGTGCTCACCGGATCTGACAGTCCGTCCGAACACAGGAGGTACCGGTCGCCGACCCGGGCCTCGCGCGTCACGACGGTCGGCTCGACAGGCTCGCCGGTGAGTGCCTTGAGGATGAGGGATCGACGGGGATGCGAGTGCGCCTCGTCGGCGGACAGCTCGCCCCGGTCGACCAGGGACTGCACGAACGTGTCGTCTTTGGTGATCTGCGAGAGCGACCCGTCGCGCAGCAGGTAGGCGCGCGAATCTCCCACGTGGATCAGGCCCGAGCGACGGCCGTCGAACAGCATCGCGGTGGCCGTGCACCCCATGCCCTCGGTCTCGGGGTGGCCCGCCACGTGCGCGGCGATCGCGTCGTTTCCCGTGGTTAACGCCCTGGTCAGGGCGCCGGTGAGGTCCTGGCCGGGCTCGTCCTCGTCCAACTTGGCCAGCGCCGCCACCACGAACTGGCTGGCGATCTCGCCGGCCGCGTGCCCGCCCATGCCGTCGGCGAGCGCGAGCAGCCGGGGACCGGCGTAGGCCGAGTCCTCGTTGTTCTCCCGCACCATCCCCAGATGGGACCGCGCGGTGTAGACGAGTGCGGGGGTCACGCGCGCAGCTCGATCACGGTCTTGCCGATGCGTATCGGCGTGCCGGCCTCGACCTTGACAGGCGTGGTGACCCGCGATCTGTCGAGATAGGTGCCGTTGGTCGACCCGAGGTCCTCCAGGAACCAATCGGGGCCGTGCGGGGTCAGGCGGGCGTGTTGGTTCGACGCGTAGTCGTCGTCGATCACGAGCGTGCACGAATCCGCCCGGCCCAACAGGACCGGCTGCTCCGACAGCGTGATGCGGGTACCTGCCAGGGCACCCTGAGTGACCACCAGGTAGCGGATCGCCTTGGACGTGCGGCCCAGGAATCCGCCCTTCCGTTCGCCCCGGGTGGCCGAGCGCATGCCCACGTTTCCGAACACATCGGTCTTGAGCGCGCGCAGCGCCAGAAAGATGAACAGCCACAGCAGGACGAGAAGTAGGCCGCGCGAGAGCTGCAGAACGAGTCCCTGCATCGCTTGAGTCCTTCCCTCGCCGGCCCGGTCACCTCTGGTCAACGTGTCATGGTCCCCGGGGGTTCCGGGGACATACATGTGATGCCGTAGAGGCTAGTCGAACCGGACGGTGATCTCTGAGTGGCCGACGCGGATCACATCACCGTCGGCCAGTTGCCAATCCTGCACCGGACCGCCGTTGACCGTGGTGCCGTTGGTCGAACCGAGGTCGGTGAGCAGGGCCTCACGGCCGTCGAACCGGATGTCGGCGTGCTGGCGCGAGACACCGGTGTCCGGCAGGCGGAACGCCGCGTCCTGGCCGCGCCCGAGCAGGTTGGAGCCACGCTGGAGCCGGAACGTGCGGCCGGATCCGTCCTCGAGGTGCAGCGTCACCGTCAGCGACGACCGGCCCTGGGTGATCCGGGTCGGGGCGTCGGACGGGCCGCCCCAGCCGGCCCCCTCGCCGGACGGCCGGGACGTGACGGGGTAGTTGGACGCGGGTGCCTGCATGTCGTTTCTCTCCTTGCTCGCACTCGACGGAGCCCGGCCGGGCGACGACGGCGCCGGGTGATCCGGTCCCGGTGCCGGCGCGGCGGCCGAGATGTGGAACGGAACGGCATCGGGGTCGACGACCCCGTCGATGCGCATCTGCCCGGTATGGAGGTCGTCGCGTTCGACGAAGGTCACCGTGACCGGGCCGTACGTCTCCCATCCCTGCTCTGAGATGTGGTCCGAGAGGTGGCGGGAGAACGTCTTGACGGCCAGGGCCTCGTCCTCGGTGAAGGAGGCGTAGTCGGACCTGGCCAGGGTGATGGTGTAGCTGTTCGACACCAGCAGGTGTCCGTCGACCACCTTGAGCGAGGTCTCCGCCTGCTTGCGCAGCTGCGCCTCGACCTCGGCCGCGACGACCCTGCCGCCGAAGAGACGGGCGAACGCGTCGCCCACCGCGCCCTGCAGGGTGCGCTCGAACTTGCCGACGATTCCCACGCCTCGCCTCCTCTCCTGTTCCGCGTCGCGCCCCGGCGGGCACGACTGGTCGAGCCGTCGCGCAACGGCATCCGGTCGATCATAGAGGCGAAGTCGGTTGTTAGCACGCGTGAATCGGTCGTGATATCGGCCGGAGCCGTCCGGTCGGATGTCGAGTTGATCCTCGGCGTGGACGCGAAATACGCTGTGGTCGCAGGTCAGGTGACCCGTCACCGAGATCGGCGAGGTGGTGGTGCACACTCGTTGTCACCGGGAGTCGGGAACGGCGCGCTGGTCGCGTCGGGGGCCCGGGCCGCGTCGACCACACTGGAAAAGGGCTTGTCACCAGCATGAGCAGTATCACCGGTACCCGGCGCGAGAAACCCGCCCCGCACCGGTCCCCGAGAGCGAACGGGACCACCAAGGAAGGGATCCTGAACAGGGCCGAACTGCTGTTCGCGGACGACGACATGGTCAACGTCACCATGCGTGCGATGGACACGGTCGCGCTCGCCGTGATGATCAGCATGAGCGCGACGATCCTGGTCTCCACCGCGATGGTCGTGTTGAACGTGTGGTCGGCACCCGGTGGTGTCGCCGTGCTCATCGCGATCGCACTGCTGGGATTCGCTCCCTTCGGTCGGGGCACCTCCTCCCCGAGACCGCAGCCGTGACGGCCCGCTGCGCCGTGGGGCCACCGAACCGCCTCACCAGCGGATTAGTGAGGAACGAACGTCGCGTGTTACCGTATTCGAGCGTTACTCGGGCGAGTGGCGGAATGGCAGACGCGCTGGCTTCAGGTGCCAGTGTCCTTCGGGACGTGGGGGTTCAAGTCCCCCTTCGCCCACCACGAGC
>CAMNYG010000309.1 GCA_946570335.1 uncultured Dietzia sp.
GGGAGTGGCTCGGCGGGTGGGGCCAGCCGGGGCGGCTTCGCGAGTGCCGGGGCGCGGCAGTTGGTGTGGGAGTGGCTCGGCGGGCGCGGCCAGCCGGGGCGGATTCGCGAGCGCCGGGGCGGGTCAGTTGGTGTCGGCCACCAGCGGCTCGATGGTGAGGTGGTCCATCTCCTTGCTGATGTACTGCAGCCGCCACTTGTCGCCGAACAGCGCCAGCAGTTCGCCGTCGGTGCGCTGGAAGACCTCGACACCGCGCTGCCGGTTCAGCTCGTCGGCGGAGTCGGCGTCGGTGCGGCGGGCGATCGTGTACGGCAGGTTGTCGACGATCACCTCGACGTTGAACTCCGCCTTCATGCGCGCGGTGACCACCTCGAACTGCATGGGGCCGACCGCGGCCATGACAGGGTTGGCGTCGCCGCGGGCGTCGTTGCGCAGGATCTGCACCACGCCCTCGGCGGCCAGCTGGTCGATCGCCTTGCGGAACTGCTTGTACTTGCCCAGTGACTGCGCCCGCACCACTGCGAAGAACTCGGGCGCGAACTGCGGGATCGGCGGGAACGTGACCTTCTTACCCGTGTAGAGCGTGTCCCCCGGTGCGAGTCCGGTGGCGTTGACCAGACCCACCACGTCGCCGGGGTAGGCGGTCTCGACGGTGTTGCGGTCGCGGCCGAACACGGTCAGCGCGTACTTGGTGGTGAACGGCTTGCCCGTCTGCGCGTGCTGCACCACCATGCCGCGCTCGAACTCACCGGAGACCACCCGCATGAACGCCAGCCGGTCCCGGTGGGCGGCGTCCATGCCGGCCTGCACCTTGAACACCACTGCCGAGAACGGGTCGGTGGTCTGGCGCGGCTCCCCGGCGACGGTCGGCCACTCACGCGGCGGCGGCGCCAGCTCGACCAGGGCGTCGAGAATCTGGTGCACACCGAAGTTGAGCATCGCGGAGGCGAAGATCACGGGGCTGGTCTCGCCGGCCAGGTAGAGCTCCTGGTCGTGGTCCTGACCCATCGCCGACAGCAGCTCGGATTCCTCTACGGCGGTCTCCCACACCTCGCCCTCGCGCTCGAGCGCGGCGTCCGGCGTGTAGATCTCCTCCGGTGCGATGGTCGAACCGCCGGCGGTACGGATGAAGTGGACGTACTCCTCCGGAGCCCCGCCGGAGCCGCGACGCAGCAGTCCGCGGTAGTCGCCCGCGATGCCCACGGGCATGAACAGCGGCGTGGGGACGAGCCCGATCTGCTCGGTGATCTCGTCCAGCAGCTCTAGCGGGGCCTGGCCCGGTCGGTCCCACTTGTTGATCACCGTGATGATCGGCAGGCCGTTGTGCTTACAGACCTGGAACAGCTTGAGGGTCTGCGGCTCGAGTCCCTTGGCGGCGTCGATGAGCATCACGGCCGCGTCGACGGCGGTGAGCACGCGGTAGGTGTCCTCGGAGAAGTCGGCGTGGCCGGGGGTGTCGACGAGGTTGATGACGTACGGCTCGTCCTGGGGGTCGTGGCCCTCGGGGGCGTAGGTGAACTGCAGGGCGGTGGAGCTGACGGAGATGCCTCGGGCCTTCTCCATCTCCATCCAGTCGGAGACGGTGGAGCGGCGCCCCGACTTGCCGTGGACGGCGCCGGCCTCGTTGATCACGCGCGCGTGTAGCGCCAGCGCCTCGGTCAGTGTCGATTTACCGGCGTCCGGGTGGGCGATGACGGCGAACGTCCGGCGGCGGCTGACCTCGGATGAGACGTCCCCGTCGGTGACCGCACCGCCAGAGCTTCCGGCGGCCCCGGTGTCCTCGGCGGTCTCAGTCACGCGATCTCCTCCCAGTGGTCGACGGCCCTCGTCGTCCTGATCTTTTCCAGAGTACGTCCGCGCCTGTGCGCGCACCCAATCCGGTATCGGCCGCTCCCGGATCGGGCGGTGGGAGTTGTCACGGCAGGTCACACGGGGTGGACGACGCGTGCGCGGGGGAGGGGCGGTCTGGTCGCGCGATGGTGGCCGCCGGGGATCAGCGGCGTGCGGTGCCCGGGTCGCGCAGGGCGGCGAGGTAGCGGCGGGTGATGCGGTCCTGTTCGGCACGCGCGATCGGGGCCCCGATCCTCGCGAGCCAGGTGGCGTGTTCGGATTCAGCGTTGATGGTCAGGCGAACCACGTCGGTCGCCGGGTCGTGGCTCACCATGAAGGTCTCCCGGCCGCGTTCCGGGTGGCCGGGCAGGGCGCGGTAGGTGAAGCCGCGGGTGGTGTCGTCGTCGTAAATCTCGGTGACCTCGCACGGCGCCGACAGCCTCAGCCACGCCGAGGGGCCCGAGCGGGGATGGAGGGTCACCGTGCGGCCGGGGGTGGCGGGGCCGTCGACGACGACGAGGAGACCCGCCCCACGGTGCATGTCCCAGTTGATCAGTGACCGGCTCGCGCGGTCGAACAGGTCGGCGCCGAACCCCAGGTCGGCGGTCCGTGTGAAGCGGCGGGGACGGCTCACGCGGAGTGGAGCTGGTTCTGGGCGGTTTCCAGCCCGTGCGTGAGGAGGAGTTCCACGGCGTCGGCGGCGTCCTGGATGAGGAAGGGGACGTCCGGCTGCTCGAGTTTGGAGAAGCGTTTGAGGACGAAGTCGGCCACCGCCATCCGGCCCGGCGGGCGCCCCACTCCGGCCCGGACCCGCAGGTAATCGCGGGTGCCCAGCGACTGGGACAGCGAACGCAGGCCGTTGTGGCCGCCCTCGCCGCCGCCCCGCTTGAGGCGGACCCGGCCGAAGTCGATGTCGATCTCGTCGTGGATCACGATCACGTCGGTCGGCGCGACCGAGAAGTACTTGGCCACCGCCGCCGTGGGGCCGCCGGAGAGGTTCATGTAGCTGCGTGGGCGGGCGAGCACCACGGGGCGGTCTGCCAGTCGCGTCTGGGCGATCTCGCAGTTGGTCTTCTTGTGCGTACTGAAGCTCGCCGGCATGGGCAGAGCGCGGGAGGCCAACTCCTGCAGGACCTCCCAGCCGATGTTGTGGCGGGTGCCCTCGTAGTCGGGACCGGGGTTGGCCAGGCCCACGATGAGCGTGGGGGAGGTAGGGGCGGCGGTAGTCACGCACGCCATGATCTCAGACGGGCGCGGCGGCCCGCCTGTGCGTGGGGCTCGCACGGGGTCGTGTCGCGTGGGGTCCCGCCGGGCGGGGGCGTGATGCGCGGGGTCCCGCC
>CAMNYG010000310.1 GCA_946570335.1 uncultured Dietzia sp.
CGGTCCGTCCCGTCGAACGCCGCAGGTCCCGTCCCGGCCGTGGCAGGGTCGCGCGCCGCCGAGGTCCGGTCGGACGAGGGCGAGGATGCGGCCACACCCGCGGTCCGGGGGATCTCTCAGATGAACCCGGTCCGACAGTGGTTCGCGATGCTCGGTCACCACACCCCGGCGCTGTGGAAGACACGTCGGATTCCCGGGTCGAGTTCCACGACGTCTGGTTCTCCTACGGCAGCGAACCCGTCCTGCGCGGGGTGGACATGCTGGCGCGGCCCGGCACCGTCACGGCGCTCGTCGCCCCCTCCGGCGCGGGCAAGTCCACCGTCGCCAACCTCGTGGCACGCTTCTGGGACCCGGACTCGGGCACCGTCAGTCTGGGAGGTGTGGACCTCCGTGAGGTCGCACCGGACGTCCGTCGCGACATGGTCACCACCGTGTACCAGGACGTCTACCTGTTCCCGGACACCGTTCGTGCGAACCTCACCGTCGGCAGGCCAGGGGCGAGCGAGGTCGAGATCTCCGAGGCGCTGGAGGCTGCCGAGGCAGCGGAGTTCGTCGATCGCCTCCCGGAGGGGCTGGACACCGTCCTCACCGAGGGCGGGGGCAACCTGTCCGGCGGGCAACGGCAGAGGCTGTCCATCGCGCGTGCCCTGCTCAAGGACGCGCCCGTGCTGCTGCTGGACGAAGCGGTGGCGTCGGTCGACCCGGGTACCGCCCGCCGGATCCAGGCGGCGCTCGGACGGCTGGCGGCCAGCCGTACCGTCCTGGTGGTGGCGCACCGTCTCAACACCATCGAGACCGCGGACCAGATCGTCGTGCTCGATCACGGGGTGGTCGACGGCAGCGGTACCCACGCTGAGCTGATGGAGTCCAGCGGTGTCTATCGCGACCTGCAGGGGGTTCCGGTCTAGGCTGGTCCACCGTGATCACGCGTCTCTCCCATCTTTTCCTGCGCACGCTCCGCGACGACCCGGCAGATGCCGAGGTACTGAGCCACAAGTTGCTGGTCCGCGCCGGCTACGTCCGGCGCGTCGCGCCCGGCGTCTACTCGTGGCTCCCGCTCGGACTGCGCACCCTTCGCCGCATCGAACAGGTCGTCCGCGAAGAGATGAACGCCGCCGGGGCCCAGGAGATCAGCCTGCCGGCGCTCCTACCCCGCGAGCCCTACGAGACCACCGGCCGGTGGACCGAGTACGGTCCGGCGCTGTTCCGGCTGAAGGACCGCAAGGGCAACGACATGATGCTCGGACCCACCCACGAGGAACTGTTCACGCTCACCGTCCAGGGCGAGTTCTCCTCGTACAAGGATCTTCCCGTCACGCTGTACCAGATCCAGACCAAGTACCGCGATGAGGAGCGACCGAGGGCGGGCATCCTGCGTGGCCGCGAGTTCGTGATGAAGGACTCCTACTCCTTCGACGTGGACGACGCCGGCCTCGAGCGGTCCTACCAGACCCACCGCGAGGCATACCAGCGAATTTTCGACCGTCTGGGCATCAACTACGTGATTTGTGCGGCCACCTCCGGCGCCATGGGCGGTTCGGCGTCCGAGGAGTTCCTCGCCGTGTCCCCGGCTGGTGAGGACACGTTCGTACGGTCTACTGACGGCGAGTACGCCGCCAACGTCGAGGCGGTGGTGACCCCGGCGCCCGCGGCAATCCCGATCGAGGGCCAGCCGGAGGCCACGGTGCACTCCACCCCCGATACGCCGACCATCGAGTCTCTCGTCGCCTGGGCCAACAGTGCCGATCTCGGACGTGAGATCACCGCTGCGGACACTCTCAAGAACGTCATGCTCAAGGTCCGCGAGCCGGGCAAGGACTGGGAACTGCTCGGCGTGGGCGTTCCCGGTGACCGCGAGGTGGACATGAAGCGCATCGAGGCCGCGCTCGAGCCCGCCGAGGTCGCGGTGCTCGAGGAGGCGGATTTCACCGCCAACCCATTCCTGGTCAAGGGATACATCGGTCCGCGCGGACTGCTGGCGAACGAGGTGCGCTACCTCGTGGACCCGCGGGTCGTGGAGGGCACGTCGTGGATCACCGGGGCGGACGTCGTGGGTGAGCACTACGTTGGTCTGGTATGCGGTCGCGACTTCACCCCTGACGGCACGATCGAGGCCGCAGAGGTCCGCGACGGAGACCCGGCGCCGGGTGGCCACGGCACCCTGACGCTGGCTCGGGGGATCGAGATCGGCCACATCTTCCAGCTCGGTCGAAAGTACACCGAGGCCTTCGGCTTCGACGTCCTCGGGGAGAACGGCAAGCCCACCCGGGTGACCATGGGGTCATACGGGATCGGCGTCTCCCGACTCGTGGCGGTTCTCGCCGAGCAGTTCGCCGACGACAAAGGTCTGGTGTGGCCTGCGGAGGCGGCGCCCGCGGACGTCCATGTCGTGATCGCGAACAAGGACGAGGCGGCGATCGGTGGTGCCGCCACTCTCGTCGACGCGTTCGACAAAGCCGGTCTGGAGATCCTCTTCGACGACCGCAAGGCCTCGCCCGGCGTGAAGTTCAAGGACGCCGAGCTCATCGGCGTGCCCTGGGTGGTCGTCGTGGGCCGTGGGTGGTCCGAGGGCACCGTCGAGTTACGTGAGCGGGGTACCGGAGAGGTCACCCAGATCGCCGTCGACGGGGCCGCGGACGAGATCATCCGGCGGATCCGCGCCGAGCGCTGATCAGTCGGACGGAGGGAACCCGGGCAGCGCCTCGAACGGCGCGCCCGGGACCAGAGTCCTCCACCGGGCGAGCTGGACGGCCGCAGCGGTGAGCGCGTCCACGCAGAACTGTCGGCGATCGGGGTCCTCGGCGATCCCGAGTTCGCTGCGCCACGCCTCGCAGCAGTCCGACTCGAGCCGGATCGCGAGAAGAACAGGCGACGTGGACGTGTCCGGCCCGGCCAGGTATCCGACCGGAGCCGGCGGGGAGTCCGGCCACAGTTCTTCCGCGGCATCGCGGCGTGCGCGATGGGCAGCCAGTTCACGGCGAACCGCCCCCAGGATTCCGGGGTCGGCCGTGGCGAGTAGAAGGCCGTAGCCGTACACCGCGGCGTCCTCGGACGCGAGGCCGAACGGAGTGGTCACGACAGCAGCACCTCCACAGCCGCGGTGCAGGCCGCGGACACCGCACCGGTCAATTCCGCCCGGATCCCCTCGGAGGCCACCGCCACC
>CAMNYG010000311.1 GCA_946570335.1 uncultured Dietzia sp.
ACGGGCCCGACGCGGTGGCGGGCCTGTCTCCGCTGCAGGCCGGGGTGACGTGGCAGGGGCACCTGGGCGGGGCGATCGGCGGATTCCTCACGGCGTACGGCCTCAAGCGCGACCGTGCGCCGAAGCAGCTCGCCCCCGGGCGGTTCACGTGACGCCCGGGGAGCAGACCGCGCGGTCGGTGCCACCGGACCGGAACGCGCCGATCGGGGTCTTCGACTCCGGTGCGGGTGGTCTGACGGTGGCGCGCGCGATCATGGATCAGTTGCCGGATGAGTCGGTGGTCTACATCGGCGACACCGCACACGGTCCGTATGGTCCGCTGCCCATCGCCCAGGTCCGGGCGCATGCCCTGGCGATCGGCGACCAGCTGGTCGAGCGCGGCGTCAAGGCTCTGGTGATCGCGTGCAACACGGCGTCGGCGGCGATGCTGCGGGACGCGCGCGAGCGCTACCCGGTTCCGGTTGTGGAGGTGATCCAGCCCGCGGCCCGCCGCGCTGTGGCCACCACGCGGTCGGGGAGGATAGGGGTGATCGCCACGCAGGCGACGGTCGCCTCACGGGCCTACGACGACGCGGTGGCGGCTGCACCGGGCGTGGAGCTGACGTCGGTGGCGTGCCCCAAGTTCGTGGACTTCGTGGAGCGCGGCATCACCAGTGGCCGTCAGGTCCTGGGTCTGGCGGAGGCCTATATGAGCCCGATCCGGAACTCGGACGTCGACACGCTGGTCTTGGGCTGCACGCACTACCCGCTGCTGTCGGGGGTCGTGCAGCTGGCGGTGGGGGACCACGTCACGTTGGTCTCGAGCGCCGAGGAGACCGCAAAGGACGTGCTGCGCGTGCTCACCGCACAGGATTTGTTGCGGCCTCACGACCCGGAGGTGCCTGCGACCCGGGAGTTCCTGGTCACCGGCGATCCGGATGCATTCCGCCGGGTCGCTTCGCGCTTCCTCGGTCCCGGGTTGGTGGACGTGGGCCGGGCGCCGGTGGCCACCGCTCGTGCGTGACAAGTGCGGCGAGCAGGGACACAGTCGGCACGACAGGTGACCCGGCGTGGCACGATGGTGCCCATGTTTCTGACTGTCCTGGGGTGTTCGGGAAGTATCGGCGGGCCCGTGTCGCCGGCGTCCGGATACCTCGTGGAGGTCGAAGGTCTGGCGCCCGTGGTGATCGACATGGGGCCGGGGGTCCTTGGTGCGCTTCAGCGTCATGCCGTACCGGAGGACGCCACGATCCTGCTGTCCCATCTCCACGCCGACCACTGCCTGGACGTGCCGAGCCTGTTGGTGCTGCGTCGGTTCGGTCCGCATTCGGCCACCGCGGGTCGGGTGCCGTTGGTGGGGCCGTCAGGGACGGCTTACCGCATCGGGGTGGCGTCGGCGGAGGAGCCGGGCGCGGTGGACGATCTGTCGGACACGTTCGAGGTGTCGACGTGGGATGTCACGCCCGAGCTGGAGGTGAAGGGCGACGACGACGAGGTGGGCCTGTGCGTGCGGGCCGGTCGGGTGGATCATCCTCCGGAGTCGTACGGACTGCGCCTCACCTCGGCTGACGGTCGGGTTCTGGCGTACAGCGGTGACACCGCGTATTGCGAGTCGGTCGTCGAACTGGCGGCCGGCGCGGACGTCCTGCTGTGCGAGGCGTCCTGGACGCATCAGGAGGGGCGTCCGCCGGGGATACACATGTCGGGCAGGGAGGCCGGACTGGTGGCGCGACGGGCCGGCGTGGGGCGACTGGTGTTGACCCACATCCCGCCGTGGACGGATGCCGAGGCGGTACGTGCGGAGGCCGCCTCGGAGTACAGCGGCGAGATCCTGCTGGCCGAGCCGGATCTGCGCCTGGAGATCTGAGGCCCTCGCAGTCGTCCCCACGCGGTGGCACGCGGGCGCGGCTAGGATCTGCGCACGTGACTTCTTCGAATATCAGCAGAGCAGACGGACGCGCGGACGGCGAGCTGCGTGACGTGACCATCACGCGGGGCTTCACCTCGCATCCGGCGGGTTCGGTTCTCGTCACCTTCGGGCAGACCCGGGTGATGTGCACCGCCAGCGTCACCGAGGGGGTGCCGCGCTGGCGCAAGGGTTCGGGCCTGGGCTGGCTCACCGCCGAGTACGCGATGCTGCCCGCCGCGACCCATGAGCGTTCCGGCCGTGAGTCGGTGCGGGGCAAGGTCGGTGGCCGCACTCACGAGATCAGTCGCCTGGTGGGCCGCTCTCTGCGTGCGTGTATCGACCTGTCCGCGTTGGGGGAGAACACCATCGCGCTGGATTGTGATGTGCTCCAGGCGGACGGCGGCACCCGTACCGCGGCGATCACCGGTGCGTACGTCGCGCTGGCGGACGCGGTGACCTGGCTGCAGTCCAAGGGGGCTGTGACGGGTAACCCGCTCACCGGGGCGATCGCCGCGGTGAGCGTCGGTGTGGTCGACGGCCGCGTGCTGTGCGACCTGCCGTACGAGGAGGACTCGCGGGCCGAGGTGGACATGAATGTGGTCTGCACGGACGGGGGCGAGCTCATCGAGGTGCAGGGCACCGCGGAGTCCGCCGCGTTCGGTCGCGATGCCCTGAACGAGATGCTCGACTCGGCGCAGGCCGGCTGCGAGAAGCTGTTCGAGCTGCAGCGACAGGCGCTGGACGCGCCGTATCCCGGCGTGCTGCCCACCCCGCCCGGCGTGCCGGCCCGGGGGGAGTAGACCGTGAGCGTGCGACTGCTCGTCGCGAGCCGCAACGCCAAGAAGCTCGCCGAGCTGCGGCGGGTGCTGGAGTCGGAGGGGATCGTCGGGATCGAGGCGGTGGGCCTGGACGAGGTCCCCGAGTTCCCGGAGGAGCCGGAGGACGGCGCCACGTTCGCCGAGAACGCCCTCATCAAGGCGCGGTCGGGTGCGCGTGCCACGGGCCTTCCGTGCCTGGCAGACGACTCGGGTCTCGCGGTGGATGCGCTGAACGGGATGCCCGGGGTGCTCTCGGCACGATGGTCCGGCCGTCACGGAGACGACGCGGCCAACAACGAGCTACTGCTGGCCCAGCTTGCCGACGTCCCCGACGAGCGACGCGGGGCGGCCTTCGTCTCCGCCTGCGCGCTGGTCCGGCCGGGGGAGGACGCCGACCTCCGTGGGGTTCTCGATTCGGGCTTCACGTCGGGGCCGGACGGCGCCGAGACCG
>CAMNYG010000312.1 GCA_946570335.1 uncultured Dietzia sp.
GGAGCATGGTGCTTCCACTAGGACGTGGGCGGGGGCCCCCGGGGCCCTCCGGTCCACCCGGCGGGTCTGCGCTTCTAGCAGTGGATCGGGTTGAACGCGGCGATCCTGTAGCCGCGGCGGGTCTCGATGATCACTGCCGACAGGGCGCGGGCGCGGGTGCCGATGCGGAGGGTGGCGGCGACAGTGTACTGGCAGAAGGGGGCCTTGGCCCTGCTCTTGCCGTCGCGGGGGATCTTGCTGATGTGCAGGACATTGATCTGGGCGTCGACCTCGTCGCGGCAGCGAGCGCGACGGGCGACGGCTGCACGATTGATCGACTTGATGCCGGACTCGGTCCCGATGGTCGATCCGATCGTGTAGGCACCACGTCGACCGTTGTAGACGGCCAGGGCGCGAGTGAGCAGCCCGCGAATGATCCGGACCTCTTCGTTGGTCGGTCGGGTCGGATCCTCGGGCTCGTGCTGCGCGGCCAGAGCAACCATCTCGACCCGTCCGGAGCGCAGGTCGTTGGCGACGGCGGAGATCGCCGATTCCAACACCACCTGCGACTCAGCGAGGCTCAGGCCGCGCTTGGCCAGGGCGAGGAAGGCCTGGCGGGCGTGGTCGTAGTCGGCCTCGGTGGGGGTGAGGTCGACCGCGGGGAAAACTGACATCGGGACTCTCCTTGAGGTTGTGCCGGGGGCTTGTCCCTCTCGGCATGCCTCAAGTGTACCCCATGTACTACATGTAGCGCAAGGGTTGCAGGGGGCCGGGAACGGCGGGTGGCCGGGTAGCCACCCGCCGTTCGGTCACAACTCGTCGGTGCTCACGGCTTCACCGCAGGCGCGGCGTTCGACCGGAGACAGGGCGTAGCCCTGGCTCTCGATGTAGCGCAGGTAGGCCGCTGTTCGCCTGCCCCGTCGCCACGAGTTCTTGTCGGTGGCCGCCTCGTGGGCGATCAGGCACATGGCCAGCGCCAGAAGTCCGGCTCTGGCGGGGGAGACGGTGTCGATGCCGTCGAGGTTCAGATAGTCGCGCTGTGCGCCGACCGCCCGGTGATCGGCGAGCAGTTGAGGGTCGGCGGCGAGAGTCTGGGCGATGAAGACGGCCCCGTCCTTGGGGGCGCTCTTGCGAGCGCAGAAGTCCCGGAGCCAGTCGCGGCGGACTTGCTCGGCGGCGAGCCACGCCTTATTGGCGGCGATAACGTCGCGGCGCTCGGCCCGCTTGGCTTCGCGCTCCTCGTCGGTCATCTCCGCCGAAGACTCGGCGGCACTGCCACCCCACCGGGCCTTCCAGTTACGGGCGGCGGGGTCGAGGCAGAACCAGCGGACGCGGACGCGGATTTCCTCGTGGACGTCGGCGTGGGTGAGTGCGCCCTCGGGCCGGTTTGGATCGTCGGCGGCACGCACGGTCCACCGGGCGACCTCGTCACCGGTGGCGGTGTGGACGGTGACGACCTGGTCGCTGAGGTAGACCGCGAGGTGGGGGCCGGGGTTGTCGAGGTCCACCTCGACGGCCTCGTTGGTGGTGGCGTCGACCAGGGAACTGACCCACTCGCCACCCCGGGCATCTGCCCATTCATCGAGCACCTGCACGCCCTTGGCCTGCCAGTGATCGCGGGCCTCGGCTAGGACGTCGGCGACCTTGCGGGCCTGCCGCAGGCGGGAGACCTGATGGTCGAACTGGCCGCTGGCGGCGGCCTCGGCGAGCAGCTGCACGGCCTCGTCGTCGTCGGCGAACTCGTCCAGGGCTGCGGCCTGGACGATGGTCAGTTGGTACTGGTCGAGCGTGTCCGTGGTTTTCAGTGAGGTGGCCGCGTCGACGGTCGGGCGGTCCACGCGCAGGCGCTTGGCGATCTGTGCGGGGGTGACGCCGAACGCTGCCAACTGGGCGATTGTGTCGGCCTGCTCGCGGGCCGAGAGGTTCTCCCGCTGCTGGTTCTCGTCCCACTGGGCGGTGATGAGGTCGATCTTGCCGCCTTCATCTTCGGCGGGCGCGGCGGTGAGGATGACGGGCACCTGGTCCAGGCCGGCCTCGATGGCGGCGAGGGTGCGGCGGTGGCCGTGCTTAACAACTAGGGCACCGTCGTCGGTGCGGTAGGCGTTGATCGGCTCGAGCAGGCCGTGCTCCTGGATGCTGGCGACCAGGTCGGCACTGGCTTTGGCCACGCGCACATTCGAGACGATGGTCAACTCCTGCGGGTTGACCATGACGAGGTCCATCATGGGCCTCTCCTTTCGGTTCTGCCGGGGGCTTGTCCCTCTCGGCATGCTTCAAGTGTACCTCATGTACTACATGTAGCACAAGCGGAACGGGTGGCCGTTTTGCGCCTTGACCTGCGGCGATGCCCCCGCGCCTGGCTGGCGCGGGGGCATCGAGCGGGGCGCTCGATCAGGGGCGTCCGGCGATTGCGGCCTCGACGTGGGCGCGGGTCAACTCCTCGATCACTGTGGGCAGCTTGACCGTGAGGGCGTGGATCGCCGTCAGGTATTCGATCTGATCGGCGGTCAGGCTAATGGTGTTCTCCCCGGCGTTGGACAGCAGCAGAGCGTTGCCGAACAGCCTGTACGGCTGGCCGGTGAAGCCTCGCAGAAGCATGGAGACGAGGACGTTCTCGGTGCTGGTGTAGGCACCTTCGTCGTCGACCCACACGTCGAGCGGCCCGTACTGGGTGGCGGCGGTGACGACGTCGACGGTGCGGCATCCGATGTGCTCGTACATGGAGGCCAGGTGGCTGCCGCCCCGGTTCTGGACCTGGACGGTGCGCAGCTGTCCGGTCGTGTCGATCAGGAGTCCGGTGATGGTGTTCATGGTCTTTCCCTTCGGGTTGCGGGTGGCGCTGGGGCGCTCGCCCTGGGGTGCCCCCGCCGGGTGGCGGGGGCACTGGGGTCAGGCTGCGGGCGCGGCCTCGGCGACGATCTCGGCATGGCCGTAGTGGTCCTCGTCGCAGATGGTGCAGCGGTAGACGCCGCGGTCCTCGCCGCCGACGTGGACGACCAGCCCGAGCGCTTCGGCGCTGGCGACGACGGCGGGGGCGTCCTCGTGTGCGGACCAGTCATCGTTGACCAGTCCGACGAGGCAAGTGGTGCAGACCAGGTGCGACATGGTCTCTCCTTTCGGTTGTGCCGGGGGCTTGTCCCTCTCGGCATGCTTCAAGTGTACCTCATGCACTACATGT
>CAMNYG010000313.1 GCA_946570335.1 uncultured Dietzia sp.
GCGCCCCACACCACCGGCGCACACCCCACACCACCGGCACATGCCCCACTCCACCTATCAGAATGCGCTGCACCTACGGGATCCCGTAGGTGCAGCGCATTCTGATAGGTGGAGTGCCGGGCAGCTCTGGAAGCGGTCCCGGAGGCGGCTCAACCCTGCGGGGGCTCCCAGCCCAACGGCATGAGCACACTCTGCAACTCGCAGTACGCATCCAGCCCCTCGGGGCCGTTCTCGCGTCCGATGCCGGAGTTCTTGAAACCGCCGAACGGGGCGGTCGGATCGAAGGCGTACCAGTTGATGCCCATGGTCCCGGTGCGCACCCGCTGGGCCACGGCCAGAGCGGCATCGGGGTCGGCCGAGTAGACGGCGCCGGCGAGTCCGAACTCGGAGTCGTTGGCGATCTGAACCGCCTCGTCGACCGAATCGTAGGGGATCACCTGGATGACCGGACCGAAGATCTCCTCCTGCGCGATGGTCATCGAGTTGTCGACGTCACGGAACACGGTCGGCTGCACGAACGCGCCGTCGGCCACCTCGGCGGGCAGGCCCTCGACCTTGCCGCCGCCGTAGGCGACCGTCGCGCCCTCCTCGACGCCCTTGCGGATGTAGCCCTCGACGCTTTCCTGCTGCTTGTGGTTGGCGAGCGGGCCGAACACGGTGCCCTCGTCGGCCGGGTCACCGACGGGCATCACCGAGACGTTGTCGACCAACGCCTTGACCACCTCGTCGTAGCGCGAGCGCGGCGCGAGGATGCGGTTCTGGGACACGCAGGCCTGGCCCGAGTTCATCATCGCCGAGAACACCATGGTGCCGCCGGCGCTGGCCAGGTCGGCGTCCTCGAGGACGATCGCCGCGCTCTTGCCCCCGAGCTCGAGCGAGCACCGGGTGAGGTTCTCGGCGGCGATCTTCGCGATGTGCTTGCCGACGCCGGTCGAACCGGTGAAGGAGATCTTGTCGATCTCGGGGTGGGCCACCAGGTGGTCACCCACGGAGCTGGGGCCGGTCACGACGGACAGGACGCCCTCGGGCAGCCCGGCCTCACGGAACAGGTCGGCGAGCCACAGTGCGGACAGCGGGGTGGCGGAGGACGGCTTGAGCACGACCGAGCTGCCGGACAGCAGCGCCGGGCCGAGCTTGGCGGCGTTGAGGTAGAGCGGGACGTTCCAGGCGGTGATGGCGGCGACGACCCCGACCGGCTGCCGGGTGACCACGGACGCGCCGAAGTCGCCCTGACGGACCTCGGACCAGGGGAACTCGGCGGCCAGCTTCGCGTAGTAGCGCAGCACCCCGAGGGTGGGCGTCACCTGGATCATCGCGGCGGTCGAGGCGGGCGTGCCCATCTCGTCGGAGAGGATCTGGCAGACCTCGGCCTGGCGTTCCTCGATCATGTCGGCGACGCGGCCGATCAGGGCGCCCCGCTCGGCGGGCGGGGTGTTCCGCCAGACGCCCGACTCGAACGACTCGCGAGCCTGGCCCACCATCTCGTCCAGATCCTCGACGGTGGTTTCTGCGACCCGCCCGACCACCGCACGAGTAGCCGGTGAGGTGACCTCCAGGACACCGGTGGTGATGGGATCTGCCCAGCGTGTGCCGGAGAAAAGCTTGTCATGGACGACGACCACGGGGACCTCCGTGAGGTGGGAATGAGAACGTGTTCCACCCCACTGTAGACGAGTGTCCGACACTGGGAGGGTGTCTCCGTAACGGCCCTGCGCACGGCCACGCCGGGACTATCGCGCGCGCAGCACCAGCACCAGGTTGGAGACCAGGACCTCGCGCAGGCCGGGCACGCGCACCAGCCACCAGGCCCACCGCGGGTGGTAGCGCGGGAACGCCGCCAGCAGGTCGGCGGAGGTGGTGGCGCTCGCCCAGTGGAGCCCCTCGGCGCAGCCCACCTCGAACAGGGACTCGCCGTAGTAGTTCTTGGGCGGGTGGCCGTGCCGCCGCTCGTACATGCGGCGCGCGCGCTCGCCGCCGAGGTAGTGGGTCAGACCCATCTCGTGGCCGCCGAAGGGTCCGTACCAGAGCGTGTAGGAGACGACGACGAGGCCGCCCGGTCGCGTGACCCGGCACATCTCTTCGGCCATCGTCCAGGGCTCGGGGACGTGTTCGGCCACGTTGGAGGAGATGCAGATGTCGACGCTGTCCGATCTGATCGGCAGCGCCATGCCGCTACCCCGGACCGAGCCGGTCTGGGTGATGCCGGCGGCGGCCATCTCCCCGACATCGGGCTCCACCGAGACGTACCTCGCGCCCTCGGCGGCATAGGCCTCGGAGAAGTAGCCGGGCCCGCCGCCCACGTCGAGCACGGTCAGCCCGGGCAACCGGCCGGCGGGCTCCCCGGAACCGACCCCGGAACCGTCCCTGCCGCCTTCGGCCCCACCGGCCCCGTCGCCGGACCGCTCCCACAGGTCGGACACCAGCTCGACGGTGTCGCGGGCCAGGCCGGAGTAGAACACATCCGGGTCGGACTGTTCCTGCGGGAACGAGCGCAGCAGCCCGAGCGACCGGCCGAGGGTGGCGCGGCGGGCCACCGAGCGAAGAGCATCCGATCGGTGGAGTGGGTCAGTGATCACGGCGGTGACGATACCGGCGCGAGTCGCCCGCCCACCCGGCACAGCCGGCCCCGCCGCCCGCGTACAGTGTCCGAGTGTCGCGAATCCTGCTGTTGTGCTGGCGAGACAGCACCCACCCGCAGGGCGGCGGGTCCGAGCGGTACCTCGAACACGTCGCCGACGGTCTGGCCTCCGCCGGGCACACCGTCGTCTACCGCACGTCCCGCTCCACGGGCGCGGCCCGCTCCGATACCAGCCCCACAGGAGTTCGCTTCAGCCGCGCCGGGGGCCGCTTCACCGTCTATCCACTGGCCCTCGGGGCGATGGTCCTGGGTCGTCTCGGTCTGGGACCGCTGGGGGTGCTGCGACGGCCCGACGTCGTCGTCGACACCCAGAACGGCGTCCCCTTCTTCTCCCGGTTCGCTACCCGCGCGCCCGTCGTCCTGCTGGTACACCACATCCACCGTGAGCAGTGGCCGGTGGCCGGGCGGCTCGTGGCACGGATCGGCTGGTGGATCGAGTCGTGGCTGTACTAGTGTTGACTTAGTAAAATGGGGAATTGAAAATGGCTTTACATCTGTAAT
>CAMNYG010000314.1 GCA_946570335.1 uncultured Dietzia sp.
C
This sequence comes from uncultured Dietzia sp., assembly GCA_946570335.1. Classification (GTDB taxonomy): domain Bacteria; phylum Actinomycetota; class Actinomycetes; order Mycobacteriales; family Mycobacteriaceae; genus Dietzia. Next base: position 2 of record CAMNYG010000314.1, read on the forward strand.
AGCCCGGTGGCGGGGATCGAGCTTCTCCGCGGTGCGCTCCATCCTCCGCACGTCGCTCTTCTGCTCGTCGAGGGCCCCACGGCGGTGGTCGGCCTCGGCGCGGAGCATGTCCGCCTCCGCGGACTTGGCCCTGGCCTCCTGCTCGGCGGCGCCTGCCCGGTGCTCCTGCTCGCGAGCGGCGGCCTCCTGATGATCCAGCCTCTTCTCGCGTTGACGGGCGTCGCGACGAAGTTCCGACGCCTCCGTCAGGTTCTTCCGATTGTTGTTCCGGGCGGCCAGAGCGATGAGCGCGATGACGATGATCAACGCGATCACCGCGATAACTATCCAGATCACGGGATCCATGGCGGTCTCCTTTTCCGGGTCACTGTTAGTGCAGGGTCTTCAGTGCCTCCGGAACCTAATCCCGACCGCCGCGGGGCGCTACCGGACTACCGACGGCCGGCGCCCGTCAACGCCCGGCTCAGATGAGAGCCCGGCGGGTCAGACCTGCGTCCCGCGCCTCCCGGCTCAGCCGTTCGCGGTGGTCAGGATGCGCGACGGCGATGAGGGCGGCGGCCCGGTCCGCCACCGATCTGCCCCGCAGCGAAGCGATGCCGTACTCGGTGACCACGTTCTCGATGATGTTCTTGTGCGTGGTCACCGGGCTGCCCGGCGTGAGCGACAGGGTGATGCGGCTGACCCCCTTGGAGGTCTGGGACGGCGTGACGATGAACCCGCGACCGCCGGGAGAGAACCGGCAACCGCGGGCGAAGTCGGCCTGACCCCCGGCGCCCGACCAGTAGTGTCCCGCGATCGTCTCCGACGCCGCCTGCCCGTACAGATCGACCTCGCTGGTGGCGTTCACGGAGTACAGATTGCGCTCCTGCCCGATGACCCGGGGGTCGTTGACGACGTCCACCGGCAGCATCGCGACCGACGGGTTGTCGTGCAGCCAGCTCATGAGCCGCCCGGATCCGACGGCGAACGTCGTCACATGCTTGAACGGGTGCCCGGTCTTGCGGGACCCGTCGATCACCCCGGCCTCGACAAGGTCCATCACCCCGTCGGACAGCGCCTCGGTGTGGATGCCGAGGTTCTTGTGTCCGGTCAGCTTCGACAGGAACGCGTTGGGCAGCTTGCCCACCCCGAGCTGGAGACACGCGCCGTCGGGGACCTGCTCGGCGATGAGGGCGGCGATCGTGTCGTCGACCTCGCCCGGGGTCGGCGGCTCGACGGTGATCATCGGTGCGTCGTTACGCGTCACCCCCACGACCTGCGAGAGGTGAATGTGATTACGGCCGAACGTGCGGGGCATGTTGGCGTTGACCTCGACGAAGAACGGCACCTGACCGATGAACGACGCGACGTAGTCGGCGTTGGTTCCCATCGAGAAGTAGCCGTGCTCGTCGATCTCGGACACCGTGGTGACCGCCAGCCCTGGCGGCGAGAACTCCCGCATCGTGGCGGGAACCTGGGCGAAGTCGACCGGCACGAGGTCGCAGTGACCGTCATGGAAATTCTTCCGCGACCCGGGCCCCAGGAAGTAGTCGACGTGCCGGAGCCGCCCCGGGTACGCGCCCTCCATGAAGGGTAGGGACTCCCACGGGTCCATGTGATGGATTGTCACGTCCTCCAGCCGCTCGGCCCCGTCGTCCAGGGCGCGCAACAGGGCGGGCGGTGCGCCGTTCTGGATCGGCGAGATGATGTGCATCCCCGGCGCGACGTGATCGAGGATCGCCTCGGGGGGCAGTTCTTCGTACTCGGCATTCCTCATCGGGAGTCTGCTCTCGGTCAGGCGGATCGACGGGCGGTGACTCAGCTCAGGGCCGGGATGACCTCCCGTTCGAACAGCTCGAGTCCCGAGGTATCGGTGGCGATCTCCGGGAAGTAGAAGATCCCGTACTCCATCCCCTGCGCCCTGAGCCCGGCCAGATTCTCGATGATCTGCTCGGGGGTACCCACTGCCGGCAATCCCTGATAGGCGCCCAGCTGCCGGTCGGCCTCCTCGGCGCCGACGTGGCGGGCCATCCGATCGTGGATGAACGCGAGCCGGTCGGCGACCTCCCGCTCGGTCTCGCCGATCGCCACGTTGTAGTTCGCGGTGCGGGTGATCTCCGCCGGATCTCGACCGATGTCGGCGCAGTGGCCCCGCAGCACCTCGGACTTGTGGGCGAACCCGTCCGGGGTGCCGTCGAAATTCGTGTAGTCCGCGTGACGGGCCGCGATCCGCAGGGTCTTCCGCTCCCCGCCACCGGCGATCCACAGGGGGATGCCGCCCTCCTGTAGGGGTCGGGGCTGCACGATGGCACCGTCCACCCGGTAGTGGTCGCCGTGCAGGGAGGCGACACCGTCCGACCACGCGTCGAGCATGATCCGGACACCCTCGTCGAGCATGGCCAGCCGCTCGCCGCCGGACGGGAACCCGAAGCCGTAGGCCCGCCATTCGTGCTCGTACCACCCGGCGCCGACCCCCATCTCGACGCGGCCGCCCGAGATCACGTCGACGGTCGCCGCGATCTTCGCCAGCATCGCCGGGTTCCGGTACCCGATACAGGTGCACATCTGCCCCAGGCGGACGCGGGAGGTCACCGCCCCGAGCGCCGACATCAGGCTCCACGCCTCGTGCGTCGCCTCGGTCCGGGTCAGCGGGGAGGTGTGCATGTGGTCATAGACCCACACGGACTCCCACGGGCCCGAGTCGGCCCGCGCGGCGAGCTCCGAGATAGCGGGCCAGTGCCCGGCGGGCGGGACGTCCACCAGGTCGAGCCGCCAGCCCTGGGGAAGAAACAGTCCGAATCGCATGGCCGCGAGCCTAGCGCCGCGCGGTCCTTTCCGCCCCGAAGTCACCTCACGTTCAGCTGCCCGGGTGCCCGGGGCGGTCGCCCCCACGGTTCAGGTGCGTGGGTCCTCGTCGTCGGGTGGGTCCATCTCGCCCGCACGCACGGTGAACCCACTCGGACGCGGACCGTCCTGGGCGTGCCACAGCAGCGCGACCTGCACCGTCGCCTCGTCCGCATCGGCCTGGTGCTCACCGATCCGGGCGTCGATCGGGACCTCGACCCCGGAATCGACCACCGCGGTCTCCACCTGGGCACCGGCCCGCACCACGGCCCCGGGCAGGATGACGCTGTCGCGGACCACCGCGC
>CAMNYG010000315.1 GCA_946570335.1 uncultured Dietzia sp.
TGAAATTTTCGCTGGCTACTTAGCAGATAAAACTCGCAATAAGTTTAAAAATATCCGTCCCGTCACGCCCGGTCATCAGTCCTCCCCTCGCAAGACCATCGCCTCGGAGACGTGCGATTCCGTGGGGATCACGGCACCCTCGAGATCCGCCACCGTCCATGCCAACCTCAGACATCGGTCGACCCCACGAGGCGACAGCAGGCCATGGGCCAGCGCACGATCCAGCGGGCGGAGCGCACGTCGGTCCAGCGCCCTCAACGACCTCAGGACCCGTCCGGGAACGTCCGCATTGGCCACGGCACCGTTCGCCTCGGGACATGCCGCCCATCTCTCGGCCGCGGCGGACCTCGCCGTCGTCACCCGTTCCCGCACCACTGCGGTGTCCTCGATCTCCCCCACCGCGAACAGCCCCGACCCGACCGGCAGGGTTCGGGCGGCGATGTCGATACGGTCCCTCAGCGGCCCCGTCAGCGCGCGCCCGTAGCGACGGCGCGCATCGGGCGTGCACGTACAGCCATCAGGTCTCGCGGAACCGCAGGGGCAGTCGTTGGCCGCCATGACGAGTTGGAATCGCGCCGGGAACACCATGATCCCGTCGCTCCGGGCGATCCGGACCTCGCCGTCCTCCAACGGCGTCCGGAGACCGTCGAGGACGCGGCCGGAGAATTCCGCGCATTCGTCGAGGAACAGCACGCCCTGGTGCGCGAGCGAGACAGCACCGGGCCGCGGCGTGCTGGAGCCCCCACCGACCAGCGCCGCCATCGAGGCGTCGTGGTGTGGGGCGACGAACGGCGGGCGGCGCAACAACGGGTTGTGTGGCGAGAGTTTGCCCATCACCGAATGGATCGCGGTGGCTTCCAACGCCGACTGCTCGTCCAGGTCGGGAAGAAGCCCCGGGAGCCTGCGCGCCAGCATCGTCTTACCCGTGCCCGGTGCACCGCGGAGCAGGATCGCGTGCCCTCCCGCCGCAGCCACCTCCACCGCGCGACGGCAGTCGTCCTGACCCACCACCTCCGCGAGGTCGGAGTCGTCCCGGGCCGGAGGCCTTCGCGGGCCGCTCGCCTCCGCGATCAGATCCCCCGACCCGCGGGCCCACACGGCCACCATCGCCAGCGAACTCGCACCAGCCGTGGCGATGCCCTGAACCAGCCGCGCCTCTGCCAGATTCGCCTCCGGTACCACAGCGCGCTCCAGCCCGGCATCACGTGCCGCCAGTACCGCCGGGAGAACGCCCCTCACGGGCCTGATGCGCCCGTCCAACGCCAGCTCCCCCACCAGGAGCGTCCCCTCGAATGCCGAGGTGGGGAGCTCGCCCGACGCGATGAGCGTGCCGACCGCGAGCGGGAGGTCAAAGCCGGAGCCGCGCTTGGGCACGGCCGCCGGGGAGAGCGAGAGGACCACCTTCCCGGGTGGCCAGGTCAGGCCGGAGTTGGCCACCGCCGCACGCACCCTGTCCCGTGCCTGCAGCACCGCCTTGTCCGGGAGCCCGACGATGTTCACCGCCGGCAGACCCCTGCCCACGTCCGCCTCGACCTCGACCATCTGGCCGCCGACCCCCTGCAGCGTGACCGCCCATGTCCGTCCGAGTGCCACGGTCACATCACGTCCTCGAACAACTCGAGCCGCGGCCGGTCCGGATCGGAGAGGTCGACCCCTACCACGTCGAAGCAGACCTGTCGCATCCCTGCCGGGTTCGCCGCGAGCCACTGCAGAGCCGCCTCACGGAAACGGTGGAGCTTCTTCCCGGTCACGGATTCGGCCGGAGTACCGAAACCTGTCCCGGTGCGGGCACGGACCTCGACGAATCGCAGGCGACCGACCGCGTCGAGAACCACCAGATCCAACTCGCCGCCCGCGCATCTCCAGTTGCGGCTCAACACCACCGCTCCGCGTGATCTCAGCAGCGACTCCGCGTGCTCTTCCCCCGCCCGTCCGATTTCCTGCCGTCGATCCGGTCGACCGTGCGTCGTCCTTCCGGCATCCGGTTGTCCCGCCACCACCAGCCCCCTCCCGGTGTCCCGGTCCGTCCGGGCTCCCGGGGCACACACTGCCGGACACTCTCGCCCCGACCCGCGGTGAGCGGGCCGGGGCGAGGGCTGTCTGTGGAAGGAAACGGACCTGTGGACAAGACAGGCCGGAAGGCTATTCGGGAAGCCGCAATTCGGGCTTGTCGAGTTCCTCGATATTGACGTCCTTGAACGTCAGCACTCGCACATACTTCACGAAACGTGCAGGTCGATACATGTCCCACACCCAGGCATCGGACATGCGGACGTCGAAGTACACCTCACCGTCCGCCGACCTCGGGATGAGTTCCACCGCGTTGGCGAGGTAGAAGCGGCGCTCCGTCTCGACGACATAGGTGAACTGGCCGACGATGTCGCGGTACTCGCGGTAGAGCGAGAGCTCCATCTCGGTCTCATAGTTCTCCAGATCCTCGGCGCTCATCTCGTGCTCCTCGAATGCGCCTGCGCGGCGCGACGGACGTTGGCATACGACATGCGGTGGATGTCGCTGGGACCGAGCTCCTCGATCGCCCTGGCGTGACGCGCGGTGCCGTAACCCTTGTGAGCGGCGAACCCGTACCCCGGATACCGAGCGTCGAGGTCCACCATAATGCGATCACGCGTCACCTTCGCGAGGACACTCGCGGCGGCGATGGATGCGGCCACGGCGTCACCCCCGATCACCGCCGTCGACTGACATCCGAGCCCGTCGACGGCGAAGCCGTCGGTCAGGACGAAGCCGGGAGCGGGATCCAGGCCGGCGACCGCGCGACGCATCCCCTCGAGGTTGCACCGGTGGATCCCGCGTTCGTCGATGCGGTCCGCGCCGATCACCACCACCGAGGTGGCCGCGGCCCGCCGCAGGACCACGTCGTGAAGCCGGTCCCGGGTCGCAGGACTCAGCTTCTTGGAGTCGTCCAGATCCGCGAGCTCGGGATGCAGCCGATCGCCCAGCACGCAGGCCGCCACCACCAGCGGGCCGGCACAGCAGCCACGACCCGCTTCGTCGACCCCGGCCACCGGACCGAGGCCACGACGCGACAGCGCGGCCTCGAGGGCAAGCCGGCCGCTCCTGCGGGTCACCCGGACACGACCGGGCATCGCCGGCGCGGGG
>CAMNYG010000316.1 GCA_946570335.1 uncultured Dietzia sp.
GCCATACAGCCACCATCTCGCGCATCGTCAGTCAGCTATGGGAGACACGCCCTAGGGCGTGCCCGCCATTGCCGAGTGGTGACTCGCGAGACCATGCCGTGTGCGGCGGACGACGTCCCGGTTTCGCCAGTTCACCGATGAGCAGTGGGAACGGATCGAGCCCCTGTTGCCCTCGAATGAAGGGCGGCAGGGGCTTCCGTTCGGAACCTGGAATCGCAGTTCTCGGCGGAACACTCGTCTTGGTGGACAACCCCGGCGATCCACAGATCCCCGTGAAGCACCGGAGACCAACTCGGACGCTGTTGGGGCCGCGCAGTACCGCGTCAATCGGCCAGCGTTCGTCATCCATGCTGAGGTCCACCGTGCCCGCCCCGACACGATTGCATCAGCGCACGCACATTCACAGCTGATCGCCATGGCCGCGGGCACCCCACGTTCGATCGACCGGGAGTCGGCCCTGAAAGTACGTTCGCAGACGGGGCCACTTCTCCGGCTGGTTCCAGGCCCAGCCGATGTGGAGGTCAAACCCCGGCTTGTTCACATGAGACGCCAAGGTCGGTAGCACTGGACCGCCCGACCGGGCAGGAGCTCACAGCCCCGCCCGGTCCAGTGCGTCCGCCGTGAGCCTGCGGCCGAGCGCAATCATCTCGTCGGCGCGCTGGAAGTCGAAGGCGGTGCACGCATCGGTCGGCACCTCGATCAGCACGTCCGGGCGGTTGGCGGCCATCCGGTAGGCGGTGATGATACTCTCCATCACCTCGATGGAGTGGACCACCACGTCGAAGATCCGCAACGTGCCGGGCAGGGACTCGTCGCCGTGATCGTCCGACTCGACGTTCGCCTCCCCCTTGGCGACCGACTCCTCGACCCCCTCCGACGCTTCCGTGGATTCTGTCACCGCAGCGCCGGCCCCGTCGCCGGGGTCGAGCATGACGGCGCCGTTGTCGTCCTCCCCCGCGATCCCTTCCGCACCGCCCTGCCCCCACCGTGCGGCGATGAACCGCACCAGCTCGGCATCGCGGACGTCAGCAGCCGCGGTCCGGATGCGACCGGTCAGTTTGCCGGCGGGGCGGATCATGCCCGAGGCGCCCTTGCGGGACGACTTGGCATCCGCATCAGCCGAGTTCTCCTCCGCCTCCGCGCCCTCGAAGGCCGTCGCCCGCGTGCCGGAACGTCGCCCCGTGAGGGACACCGCCAGCAGCAGGTCGCTCTCCACCGGGGCCAGCGGCTCGAGCGGCACCGGGTTGGTCACCCCGCCGTCGATGATCAACCGCCCACCCACGAGTGCCGGCGTGATGACGCTCGGGATCGCGAACGAGGCACGTACCGCCACGTCCGCCGGGCCGCGGGTGAACCACACCTCGCGGCGCGCCCGCAGGTCGGTGGCGACCGCGGTGAACGGGATCCGCATGTCCTCGATATGCACCTCGTCCAGCATCGAGCCGATCACGGCCATGACCTTGTTTGCGCGGATCGCCCCGCCGCCGGCGAAGGACACGTCGAGCAGCCGAAGGACATCGCGCTGGGACAACCCACGCACCCACTCCTCGAAGTGGTCGAGTTTGCCGGCCGCGAACAGTGAGCCCACCACGGCGCCCATCGAGGCGCCGGAGACACCCACCACCTCGTGGCCACGGGCCTCGAGCTCGCGAATCACCCCGATGTGCGCGTAGCCGCGCGCACCGCCGGACCCCAGCGCCAGCGCGATCTTCATACCGTATCCCTCCTGCACGATTCACCTGCTCCTACCTGCAGGATCCGCCCCCCAGTGTGCACCCGGGAGCCCCGTGCCGGGCGACCTACCGGGCCGTTCGTGTCGTACCCGACATCTAACGTCCCACCCAAATCGATCACTAGTTCGACACCGGGCCCCGGGGTCCGGACCGGACGAGACCACACCACATTGAGGAGCAGCCATGTCCCGCACCGCATTCGCCACCGTCGACCCGCAGATGCTGAAGATCGCGGCCGTCATAGACCGCTACGGGATGAACGTCGTGCACGTCGGCGAGGGCTGCGACTGCCCGGTCTGCCACGAGGCCCCCGTCGCCCCGGCAGAGTGGTTCGGCTACACGATCGGACTCACCGAGCTGGGGCATCCCGAACTGGTGGTGCGCGGCCTCGGCGGCCGTGAGACCGCGGCTCTACTGGGCAGATGGGGCGACCTGGTTCTGGGCGGGGAACCGCTCGACGCCGGCCACCTCCTGTGTGAGGGACCGGCTGGAACGACCTGGGAACTGGTACCCGTCCACCGGCCACGGCGAATACTGCGCTGGGCCGACCTCTACTACGGCGCCGGCACGGAGGAGGTCAGTGCGCTCGAACTCATCCCGGCCCGCCGCCCGTGCCCCTGCGGGACCTGCGGCTGACACCCGGGCCTTTCTGCCACCGCCGGCGTCGTAGGGTTGGGTCATGCCCCGCCCCACGCTGCATCTGGATGCGAGTTCGCCGTCGATCATCGTGCCGATCACCGCCCGTGACCTCCCCGGACTCGACGCGGCCGCATCGGCCGTGGCCGCGGCCGGCTCGGGTTCCGCCGGTCGTGGCCTGGCCGACGTGGTCGAGTGGCGGGTGGACCTGTACGAGCCGTTCACCGCCGGCGGCGGGACCGATCCCGCCCCGGCGGTGGCCGCGCTCGAACGGCTGGCCACACTCCTGCCGGACACCCCGATCCTGGCGACGTTCCGCACCATCGACGAGGGCGGTGAGGCGGAGATCTCGGGAGAGGACTACGTCGCGCTGATCGAGGCGCTGGCAGGCACAGGCCTGGCCGCGGCTCTCGACGTGGCATACCGCCACCCGCGGGCGGGTCTGGCGATCGCCGCGGCCCGACGGCGCGCCACCTCGGTGGTGGCATCCAACCATGATTTCCGGGCCACGCCGCCCGTCGAGGAAATCGTGGGCCGACTCGAGGCCATGCAGGTGGCCGGGGCGGACGTGGCCAAGATCGCGGTGATGCCACAGTCGGCCGCCGACGTGGTGACGCTCATCGACGCCACGCAGCGCCGCCACCGGGAGTCCGCGATCCCGCTCATCACCATGTCCATGGGCACACTGGGGGCGCTCACCCGGATCGGCGGCGGTACGTTCGGCTCGGCGGCCAC
>CAMNYG010000317.1 GCA_946570335.1 uncultured Dietzia sp.
CGGTTAAGGCGCAGGCCCACTCCGAGGTCCCGGTGGGCATCATCCCCGCCGGCACCGGCAACGACCTGGCCCGCGACTACGGCATCCCGCTCGGCGACCCGGAGGCGGCCGCGGACGTGGTGGCCGCCGGGCTCGTGGAGCAGGTGGATCTCGGGCAGGCCACCCCGGACGGCGGCGAGCCACAGGTGTTCGCCTCGATCCTGTGCGCCGGCATGGATTCCAGGATCAACCGCAAGGTCAACGAGATGAGGCTGCTGTCGGGGCCGCTGCGCTACGTGCTGGCCTCGGCTCTTGAGTTCCCGTTCTACCGTCCCCGACGGTTCCGGATGACGTTCGACGCCGGGCTGCCGACGGAGGAGGTGGTGGAGACCGAGGTGTTGCTGAGCGCCTTCGCGATCACCCGTAGTTACGGCGGGGACATGAAGATCGCGCCCCACGCGGACCGCGCCGACGGACTGTTCGACGTGGTGTACGTCGGCAGGATCTCCAAACTCCGCTTCGCCCTGCATTTCCCCAAGATCTACTCCGGTCGGCACGTGGGACTGGACGGGGTGGTGACGCGACGGTGCCGGACGGTCCGGCTCGAGGCCCCGGACGTCGAGGCGTTCGCCGACGGCGACCCGGTCGCGCCGCTGCCCGTGACGGTCGAGGTGCTCCCGGGAGCGGGCCGATTCCTCGTGCCTCACAAGTCGCATCAGCCACATGAATAACTACAGGTCACAGGCGTTTCCGAAACTGTTACCTCATCCGTCAATCGGTTCGCTTCAGGCTCGCCGAGGCGGCATGATCACCACCATGCGCTCCAGGTTCAGCACGTCACTCGCGGCCATCGCCGTCACCTCCGCCACCGTTCTCGGCGCAGGTGCACTGGCTGGAGGCGCGGCCACCGCGTCCGCCCAGCCGTTGCCGTCGTTCCTCCCGCCTCACCTCGCCGTGCAGGTGGACGGCCTCGTCTCCCAGGTGCGTGCCGCGGTCCCGCCGGAGGCGTGGGCGGCGGTCGGATCCTCGGGGATGGCCTACCAGGACATCTCCGGCGGGCTCCGCGAGGGGATTATCGCGGAGGTCAACGCGTACCGCGCGGCCCACGGCCAGGGTGCGCTCGCCCCGAACGCGGCCCTCGACCAGGAGGCCCAGGCGTGGGCGGAGCGGCTGGCCGCGCGTGACGTGGTGGTCCACAACACCGCGCTCATCGACCGGGGGTACGGCGAGAACATCGTCTCCGCCGGGACCCATTGCGGTGCGGTGTGCCTGGTGGACCTGTGGAAGAACTCGCCCGGGCACAACGAGAATCTCCTCGATCCTCATTACCGTTCGGCCGGAATGGGCATAGCCTACGGGGCGGGCAAGGTTTTCGTGGTACACAACTTCGCGTACTGAAGTCCACACGACGAGGGAGACCATGTCCGAACGGATCATGCGAGCACTGCGACTCAAGACCGACCCGGGGGTCTTCCTCACCACGGTCGGCATGATGGTGGCGTTCGTGGTCATCACCATCGCCTTCGGTGGCTGGGTGGGCGACGTCTTCGGAGTCGCCTCGAGTTGGATCATGACCAACCTGGGCTGGTTCTACATCTTCGGGGTCACGGCGTTCCTGTTCTTCCTCATCTGGATCGCGATGAGCCGGTACGGGCACGTCCGCCTGGGCGCCGACGACGAGAGGCCGGAGCACTCCACCGCCACCTGGTTCGGCATGCTGTTCGCGGCCGGAATCGGCTCGATCCTCATGTTCTGGGGCGTGGCGGAGCCGATCTCGCACTTCGCCAACCCGCCGCGTGGCTCGATGGAGCCCGGGAGCACGGAAGCGGCGACCCAGGCCATGGCCTTCACGCTGTACCACTTCGGCCTGCACACCTGGACGATCTTCGCGCTGCCCTCGCTGGCGTTCGCGTACTTCATCTACAAGCGCAAGATGCCGCCGCGGGTGAGCTCGATCTTCGCGCCCCTGCTGGGGGACAAGGTCTTCGGCCCCATCGGCAAGACCATCGACGTGGTCGCCGTCATCGGCACCGTGTTCGGCGTGGCCACCTCGGTCGGCCTCGGCACCCTGCAGATCAACGCCGGGCTCAACGAGTTGTTCGGCATCGCGATCTCGCCGTTCGTGCAGGTTCTCACCATCGCGATCGTCACCACGGTCGCCTGCATCTCCGTGGCGCTGGGCCTGGAGAAGGGCATCAAGCGCCTGTCCAACTTCAACATCGCGATGGCGATCGGCCTGCTGATCTTCATCCTCGTCACCGGTCCGACGCTGTTCCTGCTCAAGGGCTCGGTCGAGTCGCTCGGCGTGTACCTGACCACGCTGCCGGAGCTGGCGTTGTGGAACAACGTGTTCCCCGCCAGCGACGATCTGGCCGGCTGGCAGAACACGTGGACCGTGTTCTACTGGGCGTGGACCATCACCTGGTCGCCGTTCGTGGGGATCTTCATCGCCCGCATCAGCAGGGGCCGCACCATCCGCGAGTTCGTGTTCGGCGTCCTGGGTCTGCCGGTGGCCTTCTCGGTCCTGTGGTTCGGCATCTTCGGCATGGCCTCCTTCGACATCGAGCTCAACGGGGACGGCGGCCTGGCCCAGCGCGTGGTCGTCGACGAGGACATCCCCGGCGCCCTGTTCGAATTCCTGTCCAACTACCCGCTGGCGACGTTCGTTTCCGGTCTCGCCGTGCTGCTCGTGGTCATCTTCTTCACCACGTCCGTCGACTCGGCGGCGATGGTCGTCGACATGATGGCCTCGGGTAAGGACGACGACGTTCAGACCTCGCCCGTCCACCAGCGCGTCATCTGGGGCGTGCTCATGGGCGCGGTCGGCGCCACGATCCTCGTCGGGACCGGCGAGGGCGGCCTCACCGCGCTGCAGCAGGTCATCACGGTGATCGGCCTGCCGTTCTTCGTCATGGGCTTCGTGATGATGTACAGCCTCGTGCGCGGGATCCACGACGACATGGGCGAGCGGCTGCCGACGGTCACGCGCCAGTGGGACCGCGCCTACTCGGCCGATGAGCTCGAGCGCAACGAGGAGGCGCCGGCGCCGGAGCCGGTCCATCCGCTCCACACGATCCCGGAGGAGGAGCAGGACGACGGCGCGCCCGTGGGCACCACCG
>CAMNYG010000318.1 GCA_946570335.1 uncultured Dietzia sp.
GGGGCGCCCCGGGCGTCCGGTGCCGGCTCCGGGAGCTCGGGCAGCGGGACGCCGACCGAGGTGAACTCCACGACACGCTGCCTGGGGCCGGTGCACTCGTCGTCGTCGTCGATCACCGGCACCTCGTAGGGACCCGACACGTACGCGGCGTGGAACCGCGTGAGGTCGTCGGAATCGGTCTTGAGGTAGCCCGCACCCGGGGTTCCCGGCAGGTGGTAGGCGTCGACGACGCCGAGCACCGAACGCGATTCGCTCGAGGAGAAGGTCTTGAGGCCGATCCGGTACGACAGGTGACTGTCCAGACCGCGAAGCTTGCCCTCCTCCAGCCGCTGGGAGGCCAGCAGGAGATGCATCTGCAGCGAACGGCCCAGCCGGCCGATGGCCACGAACAGCTCCGCGAAATCCGGCTTCTGCGTGAGCAGCTCGGAGAACTCGTCCACCACGATGAACAGGGCGGGAAGCGGGTCCAGCGCCGCGCCGGCCGCGCGGGCCCTCTCGTAGTCCCCAACGTTGGCGAAGTTGCCCGCCGCGCGCAACAGCTCCTGGCGACGGGTCATCTCTCCATACAGGGCGTCCTTCATCCGGTCCACGAGGTCGAACTCGCCCTCAAGGTTGGTGATGACCGCCGAGACGTGCGGGAGCGACTCCAGTCCGAGGAAGGTGGCGCCACCCTTGAAATCGACCAGCACGAGGTTGAGCGCGTCCGGGGAGTGCGTGGTCACCATTGACAGCACGAGCGTGCGCAGGAACTCCGACTTGCCCGACCCCGTGGCGCCGATACACAGGCCGTGCGGCCCCATCCCGTTCTCGGCGGCCTCCTTGATGTCGATCTCGACAGGGCGACCGTCCGGGGAGGTCCCGATGGGCACGCGCAGACGCTCGCGGGCCGTGCGCGGGCGCCACACCTGCGCCGGCTCGATGGCGGCGGCGTCGGGGATCCGGAGCAGGGCCATCAGCCCCTTGGAGGCCCCTGTCGGATCCGCGCCGAGATCCACCAGCCGGGCCGCGCTCGCGAGTTGGTGGCGCCCCAGCCGGCGGGCGAGTGCCTGCGCCTGGGCCACCGGGAAGTGGTCGATCGTCGCGAACTCCTCCGTCCCCGACGCGCTGCGCGCGGACAGGGTCCGGCCGGACACGACGAACTGCACCCCGCGGCGGACCGCGAGCCCCGCTTCGGGAGCGGTGAGATCGAGCACCGTCACACCGTCGTAGCCCGCGTCACCGACCAGTCGCTCGGTGCCGTCGACGAACCCGTCGTCGATCACCACCACCAGGTGGGGACGGTCCGGGTCCGGCGTGGCCGAGCGGCTGAACCTGCTGCGGTCCGCGATCTCGTCCTCCAGCGACCGCTCGAGCGCGCTGAGCGAGGTGTAGAACATCCGCTCGGCGCCCATGCCGTCCACCTCGGTGGGGTGACCCAGGTGCGGCAGCCACTTGGCCCACGACCACTGCGGGGCATCCGGGTCACCGGTCACCACCGCGACCCGCAGGTCGTCCGGACCGTGGAAGGTGCACAGTTCGCAGATCATCACGCGCACCAGGCCGCGCGTGTCCTCGGCCGGGCCGTCGATGTTCACCGCCGGGAAGGCCCGGAGGTTGAGCGAGACCGGCAGTCCGTGGACCACCGAGTGGGTGCGCACGAAGCGGCGCAGCGCGACCGCCGAGACCGGCTCCAGATCCTCCACCGGGCCGGTCTCCGGGCGCTGCAGCCGCGTGGCCAGACGCTGGCTGCCCACCCCGAGGCGGACGTGCACGAAGTCGGGATCCGAGGGGCGGCGCTCCCACATCCGCCGCGATCCCACGGAGGTCAGCAACGCGGCGGGCTCGGGATGATTCCATTCCAGGGCCGCACGCTGCGCGGCCGCGGTCTCGCCCACCTCACGACGGGTGCGTTCGAGGTACCGGAGGTAGTCCTTACGGTCCTCGTCGAGTTCCGCTGGCCGCTTTCCGCCGTTCTGGCGGCCGGACAGGAGCATGCCGCCCATCGAGACGAGCATCATGAGCGGGAACATCATCATGAACGGGTTGCGCATCATGGATGAACCCATGGTGAAGAACAGGGCGAGCATGCCGAGGACCGCCACGATGAGGATCACCGGCATGATCTTGGCCACGAGATTGCCCGGGACCGGACGCGGTACCTCGGGCGGCGGGGTGAGCGGGACCTCACCACCGGGAATGCGGGGTGGTGCCAGTCGCGGCCTGCGGACGAACGCTTCCGTTGTCACCCTCGTTGAGCCCCCTACTCGATCACCGAACGGGGTCGGCGCGGGTGGGAACCGCCCCCGACCGCCCAGGACGTCACGACGCTACAGTGTCCCGGGAAACGATGGAACACGCTGTCACGCAACGGAAAGGCGGGGGTTGGCGCTGGTGACTGCTCAGACCACGGAGCCGACCGGGGGTGCGGCGCTGTGTCGCATCTCCGTGGTCGGCGGAGACACCCAGATCGACCTCGGACTCCCCGCGGACATCCCGGTGGGAGCACTCGTGCCCGACCTCGTCGCGCTGGTCGAGTCACGGGCCCCGGAACGCTCGGAGCTCGAGCCGGAGCCGGAGGACCGGACGTGGCACTGGTCACTCGCCACCATAGGCAACGCCCCCATCGACCCGGCGATCTCACTGACCGCGGCCGGGATCCGGGACGGGGATCTGGTGATTCTTCAGCGCGCGGAATCCGCGCAACCGCCGGCGTTGTTCGACGACGTGATCGACGCGGTGGCCACGCTCCGTCGCGACGAAAAGTCGTGGTCCCCGATCTCGGCCCGCCGTACCGGGTACGTCGTGTTCCTCCTCGGCCTCCTCGCGACGGTCGCGGCGCTGTGGCAGTCGCGCGCCGGCGGCGCCTCGGTGGTTCCGCCGCTCGCGGTGGCGCTCATCGGGGCGGGTCTGCTGGTGACGGCGGTGCTGTCCTCTCTGGTGTACGCCGACAGGACCACCGCCCGGGTCCTCGGCACGGGCGGGATCCTCACGGTGGCCGGCGGGGCCGGCCTGGCGCTGCCCGGAACCCCCGGTGCCGCACATCTGCTGCTGGCCGCGGCCGTGGTGACCGCGGCGTCACTGCCGCTCATGCGCGTGATCGGGGCCGGCGAACCGGAG